>JAEUVP010000142.1 GCA_016786805.1 Chitinophagaceae bacterium
ACTGGGCGAGATCTTACAGCAAAATGGATTGAAACAGATCCGTATTGCTGAAACAGAGAAATACCCGCATGTGAGCTTCTTCTTCAGCGGCGGACGGGAAGTGCCTTTTGAAGGGGAGAAAAGATTAATGGTGCAATCACCCAAAGTAGCTACTTACGATCTGCAACCAGAAATGAGTGCTTTTGAAGTAACCGATGCCATAGTTCCTGAGATACTCAATAAAACAGCCGATTTCATTTGCCTCAATTTTGCCAATGCTGATATGGTTGGTCATACCGGTGTGTGGTCTGCAGCAATCAAAGCAGTTGAAACCGTAGATAAATGTGTAGAGCGGGTTGTAACAGCTGCATTGGAAAGCGATTACGCTGTATTCCTGACAGCTGATCATGGCAACTCTGATTACCTGATCAATGAGGATGGGTCACCTAATACGGCGCATACACTTAACCCGGTTCCTTTCTTTATTATAGACAAGACCTGGAGAGGAACCATCAAACCCGGTAAGCTGGGAGATATCGCCCCTACCATTCTTACTATGATGAAGCTGCCCATCCCTAAAGAAATGACGGGAGAAATTTTGATTGATAAATTATAATTTTAGTAGAAATACATTCTCTATGCTTAAGAAAATATTACTGGTTCTGCTCGCCGCCTTTATTATTATCCAGTTCATTCATCCTAAGAAAAATACAGCTGAAGGCCCGCAGCCAAACTATATTGGCAATGCCTATACAGTACCGGAAGATGTAAAATCAATTTTAGCAAAAGCCTGCAATGATTGCCATAGCAACAATACGGTATATCCCTGGTATGCAAAGATACAGCCTGTTGACTGGTGGCTAACCGATCATGTGAATGACGGAAAGAAGCACATCAACTTTGACGAGTATACACACAAATCGCTTCGCTACCAATACCACAAAATGGAGGAAACGATAGAAATGGTGAAAGAGGGTGAAATGCCATTAGAATCTTATACCTGGGTGCATAAAGATGCTAAACTTACTGATGAGGAAAAAATCAAACTGACGGGTTGGGCAGAAAGTGTGATGAAAGACATGGAATCAAAATATCCGATTGACAGCCTGAAGCGAAAGAAATAGTGCCTTACCAAAAGCACTTTTATTAATTGTGAGAACTGCAACCAAAAAAATAGCCAGTATTTTATTCATCCTGCTGGGAACTACTCCCTGGTTGTTTGTTTTCATTTTTCTTATCCGGCAGGAGGCTATCCGCAACGATATGAAAGAAGAGCTTGAAAAAGGTATTCCCAGGCAAGTGCTTGTTATACCTGACGAGGATATCCATTGGGTAAAAAAGGGGAAAGAGATTTTTGTCAACTCGAGAATGTTTGACATCAAAACGATGATATCCCGCAACGGAGTTACCACTTTTACCGGCTTATATGATGACCAGGAAACAGCGTTAAAAAAACAATTATCAGAAGGCTGGAATAAAAATGCCCCGCAACGGAACCAGCTCTTGGTGCAGCTGATCTTCTCACTTCAATGCACATTTGCTGCAAACAGCCCCGATGGATTAACGGGCAATATATCTAAGGAAACCATTCCGGCATTAATAACACCGGCTCTTCCCGACAGCTACCAGGTAATTCTCACTCCTCCCCCGCAGGTATGATTGGAGTACAAAGATCATTTTTTAATTATTCAATCAAACCTGTTTAATATGAGAAAGTATACAATGCTTTCAGCATTGCTGTGTATTGCTATTATATCATTCAGCCAGGCGGATACCACCGAAAAGAACCTGGATGAAGTAACTGTTTATTCCAACAAATTCGCAGAAAAGAAAAAGAATATCGCCCAAAAAATTGACGTCATCAGCAGCAAGACAATTGCTAAAACTAATGCACAAAATACCGGTGACCTCCTGATCGCTACGGGGAATGTATTTGTCCAAAAAAGCCAACAAGGTGGCAGCAGCCCGGTCATTCGTGGTTTTGAAGCCAGTCGTGTTTTACTGGTCGTTGATGGCATCCGGCTGAATAATGCTATTTACAGGGCTGGCCATTTACAGAATGTGATTACTGTTGACCAGAATATGCTGGAATCAGTAGAAGTCATGCAAGGCCCTTCTTCCACCCTCTATGGGAGCGATGCCTTAGGTGGCGTGGTTAGTTTCAGGAGTAAATCTCCTAAACTATCCGCCACCGGTCAATTAAAAACCACCGGCACCGCTTTTGTACGCTACAGTTCTGCCAATAAAGAAAAGACCGGGCATATTGACGCCAGCCTCGGTGGTAAAAAATTCGGATGGTTACAATCCTATAACTACAGCGATTTTGACGATATGAAAATGGGTACGCATTACCCCAATAAGTATCCCAACTTTGGCCGCCGCGATTCTGTGATCAGGAATATTGGCGGGATTGATTATGTAACCGGGAACAACGACAGCAGGGTACAGGAATTTTCAGGTTATAAGCAATGGGATATCACTCAAAAATTGTTATTCAAACAAAATGAAAAAATATCCCATACGCTTAATTTCCAGTTATCCAATTCATCGGATGTACCCCGTTATGACAGGCTGCAGGACAAGCGTTACTTTAATGCAGCTATTGGTACAACACTACGATATGCAGAATGGTATTACGGTCCGCAAAAAAGATTACTGGGAGCTTATGAATTAAACGCAAAAAATCTGGGTTTCCTGGATGAATTCAGGGTCAGCCTGAACTACCAGGATATAGAAGAAAGCCGTAACCAGCGTGAATACCGCCGTTACGACCGGCTTGACAGCAGGGTGGAAAACCTGAAAGTAGCTGCCTTTAATGTGGATGGGAAAAAAACATGGGGTAATAATGAAATAGTCCTTGGTATCGACGGTCAATTAAATGATCTGCAATCAACGGCCACAAGAACCAACATAAATACAGGCGCAGTATCCAAACTAGATACCCGTTATCCCGATGGCAAGAACAACATGAATTATTTTGGTGTGTTTGCCCAGCATCTTGTAAAAATGAAAGGCGGAAAGCTTGTATTGAATGATGGGATCCGTTTACAAACCATTAGCCTCCGGTCCAGCATCGTTGATAACTCATTCTTCAATTTCCCTTTTACCGAAATCGAACAAAACCCTTTTGCTGTTACCGGTAATATCGGGCTTGTTTATATGCCGGCAGAAGGCGGCAGGATCACTGCTAATATCTCGTCCGGCTTCCGGGCACCTAATATTGATGACCTGGCCAGGATCTTCGAATCCAGCACGGCCACCCGCAGGCTGATCGTTCCCAACCCCGATATCAAACCGGAATACACTTATAATTTCGACCTGGGCCTGACGCAGAACATTAACGATAAAGTGCAGTTTGAATTCACCGGCTTCTATACGTTGTTCAGAAATGCAATAGCACCGGCTCCTTTTAAGCTGAATGGGCAGG
>JAEUVP010000158.1 GCA_016786805.1 Chitinophagaceae bacterium
ACGCCACCTAAATGTGTTTTAGCAAACTCCTCGCTTACATTTCTTAATTGTAGCGCATCATAAATGCACCATTGTTCTTTCAGTTTCTGTGCATACTGGTATCCCACACCCCAGATATCATCCACGGCCGTCTTCCGCAACGCTTCAATGATCTTTTCTTCCGTATCCAGCACCAGCACACAGCCGGTTTTCTGTTTATCTTTTTTAGACAACCGGTTGGCCAGCTTCGCCAGTACTTTTGTCGGGGCCACGCCTACAGATACTTTAATGCCAGTCCATTTTTCCACGGTTGTCCTGATCTGCATCGCAATGACCGGTAAATCTTCTAGTGGAAACATAGCCAGGTCCAGGAAGCACTCATCCACGGAATATACTTCCACGTTTTTTTCACCCAGCATGATCCGCAGGGTCTCCATCACCCGCCAGCTCAGGTCACCATACAGGTTATAGTTAGAAGAAAAAACGGATACCCCGTATTTCTCTATCAGGGGCTTTGCTTTGAAATAGGGCCCCGCCATTTCCACCCCTAGTTTTTTGGCTTCATCACTGCGGGAGATGATACAACCATCGTTATTGCTTAATACAACAACGGGCTTTTTGTCCAGGTGCGGTTTAAATAACCGTTCACAGGAGCAATAAAAATTGTTGCAATCAACAATGGCTTTCATACCGGGTGAATTACATAGGTTACCACTCCCCACAAAGAGAAATCAGTGAACTCTGCCAGGTTGATATTTTTATACCGGCTGTTCTCCGGGATCAGGAAAGCAGAAGAGAAATTCTTATGAAATCTCCGTACTAATAATTCCCCGTTCAACACCGCCACAATGATCTTCCCGTTAGCAAGTTTTAATGACCTGTCCACGATCAATCCATCATTATCGAAAATGCCGGCGTCCCGCATCGCATCCCCTTTCATGCGAAAGAAATAAGTGGCTGGTTTGTTCTTGATCAGCTGTTCATTCAGGTCAATACCCCGTTCCATGTAATCATCAGCCGCTGCACCAAAGCCGGTGGCATTAGCCGTCTTTACCTGTTGTTGCGTAAACTGTTTCGAGCCTTTATAGGCAGCACCGTAAAATTCTTCCCCTTCCATAGTATTTAAATTTTTGTATCCACTTACTTTTTTATGCAATGCTGAGTGATGCCGAAGTATCACTCACTTGTGCGTCCCGTTTCCAGGTCATCTTCAAAAAGATCCCGGAAAAGAAAATATTTTTTTGTAAAGCTAAATAATTTAGTAAATTAGTGCTAAGAAAATGGGGAAGTATTTTTTCAGTATTTAAATAGTGCGTTATGGAGACGATCATCAACACGATTCCCGGTTACCGGGTCTATGAGTATTTGCTGGTGCTGAGTCCGCATGAAGAATTGTGGAACCGTATCATGAAAGTGAAGGAAGATTTTTCTAACGAGTACAAATCAGATCATGCAAAATGGGGCAAGCCGCATATCATATTAGTCAATTACCTGCAATATGAAATGATGGAGGAAAGAATCGTTAACCGGTTGCGTACCGTAGCGATGGGTTTTCCTCCGTTCAAAGTGGAATTAAAAGACTTTGGCAGTTTTCCTTCACATACTATTTATATTAATGTGACCAGTAAACTGCCGGTGCAGCAGCTGGTGAAAGAAATCCGTACCGATGGCCAGCGGCTCATGAAACTCAATGATGATAATAAACCACATTTTATCATGGAGCCACACCTGACCATTGCAAGAAAACTGAAACCCTGGCAATATGAAAAAGGTTGGCTGGAATACAGCAATAAACACTTCACCGGCCGTTTCATCGCCGATGCAATGACCTTATTAAAAAGACCGGCAGGTGAAATGAAATATCATGTTGCGAAGCGGTTTGAATTTCAAAACCTCCCGGTTACCACGAGGCAGGGAGAATTATTCGGGTAGTCATTGATCCGTACGCAGTAACACATAAAGTGAGATGGGTAAGTGAGACAGAAGGAGAATAAAGAGTAAGATTTTGTGCAGTATGATTATGAAGAGATAACTCTTTGTTCTCCTTTTTTATTGCCCGTACGGGATGAAGTAATTGAACAATCAAAACCAATTATAGTGTATGCCAGGGAAACTGAAGCAGGATCATTTTAAAGTGGCAGCGAAACAACCCGAAGAAGGGTCACAGTATTTAGCAGGCCGGGGAGCACAGTTCAATACCAAAAACCGGTTCCAGAAAAATGAAACGACCCGGGAACATATAGAAGGCATTGATGATTGGGAGGAATCCAATGTGCCCACCATCTATATGGAACAGGAATCCAAAACCATTGTCAATAAAGTGGAGAGCAAGGATGTGGGCATGGGCTACAGCATGAACCCCTATGCGGGTTGTGAGCATGGCTGCATTTATTGCTATGCAAGAAATGTGCATGAATACTGGGGCTACAGTGCCGGGCTTGATTTTGAACGAAAGATCATTGTGAAAAAAAATGCGCC
>JAEUVP010000221.1 GCA_016786805.1 Chitinophagaceae bacterium
CGACCGGCCGCATGTGGTGATCAGTTTACTGACTTCCTCTGCTAAAAGTCCTACGGGTAAATTACTGATGTGCGCCTCCAATACTTTTCTATTCAGTGAAGATCATGGTCACGAACCACGAGTGATCCATGAAATGTGGGACAACAATATGCACCTGATGAAATTCTCCAAAAAAATAAAGGCAGGAGAAACTTACCGTTTCTCTATTGCCGGAGCATCCATTACTTCTGCCCATCATGATGATCCGTTGAATGAAGCCGAACGTTCGGCCATCTTTGCCAAACTCGAAGGAAGAGAACGGCTGCTAAGTTTTCATAAAAAGGCATGGGATGAATTATGGACCAGTGATATCAAAGTGGAGGGTGATGACCAGGCACAACAGGACATACACAATATGCTGTATCATTTATATTCCTTTTCAAGAGAAGGAACTGCTTTATCACCATCACCCATGGGTTTAAGCGGGTTGGGTTATAATGGCCATGTTTTCTGGGATACCGAGCTGTGGATGTATCCCGCTATACTTGTTTTACATCCCGAACTGGCCAGGAGTATGATCGAATACCGCTACCAACGGCTGGAAGCTGCTAAACGAAATGCTTTTAGTAAAGGTTATAAAGGAGCCATGTATCCCTGGGAAAGTGCTGAAACGGGTGTGGAAGAAACACCGGTTTGGGCACTAAGCGGGCCATTTGAACATCATATCACCGCTTGTGTTGCCATTGCCACCTGGAATTATTACTGTGTAACACAGGATAAGAACTGGCTGAAGGAAAAAGGCTGGCCCATACTGTCAGCCACTGCCGATTTTTGGGCCAGCAGGGTGGAAAGAAACGGACCCGGTCATTATGATATAAAGAATGTGGTCGCTGCTGATGAATGGGCAGAGAATGTAGATAATAACGCATTCACCAATGCCGCAGCTAAGGCTAATCTCAAATTTGCCACCGAAGCAGCAAAGATAATTGGACTCACTCCGAATGCAGACTGGATGAATGTGGCCATGAATATCCCGGTCTTAAAATTCCCCGATGGGGTAACAAGAGAGCATGCTACTTATAATGGTGAGGGCATCAAACAGGCAGATGCTAACCTGTTATCTTACCCCTTAAAAGAAGTCACCGATCCCCTATTGATCCGGAAAGACCTTGAATATTATGAAACCAGGGTTCCCAACGAAGGAACACCTGCTATGACACAGGCGGTATTCACAACATTGTATGCACGGTTAGGTGATGCAGATAAAGCCTATCATTGGTTCAAAGATGCTTACCTGCCCAACCTCAATCCCCCTTTCCGGGTGATCGCTGAAACAAAAGGCGGGACCAATCCTTATTTTGCCACCGGTGCAGGGGGCGTATTACAAAGTGTGCTGATGGGATTCGGGGGATTGGAAATCACTGCAAAAGGGTTAATACAGGTAAAATCCGTATTGCCAAAACATTGGAAAAGCCTTACCATTACAGGTATTGGGCCTGAAAAAAAATCCTATATTGTGAAATAATCTAACGGGACGATTCACTGCTTTGAGAAAGATAATTGCCATATTATTAATCTTCATTCTTCTCTTCAATATCGGGGGCTACCGTATTGTTATTGCTCTTATGCAGGACAGAGCCGACCAGAAACTGGAAAGTTTACTGGACAAGAGTGAATATGATGAGTCGCAACTCGTAGAGATTAAAGTGTCGATGAACATGCCTTACCAGCAGCGTTTCACGGAGTATGAAAGACATTACGGCGAGATTGAAATAGATGGCGTTGCTTATACCTACGTTAAAAAGAAGATAGAAGG
>JAEUVP010000278.1 GCA_016786805.1 Chitinophagaceae bacterium
AGGCCGCCTGCGTTAGTTGATATAACGGGTACACCTGCTGCCATCGCTTCCAATGCCGCCAGACCGAAACTTTCATATTCTGATGTCAGCAAAAACAGGTCAGCAATGGCTAAGATATCTTCCATTTGTTCCTGCTTGCCCACAAAGCGTATCTCATCACAAACGCCGAGTTCTCTCGCCAGGTCTTCGGCTGTTGAACGTTCCGGCCCGTCGCCTACAAAAAGCAATTTAGCCGGTATCTCTTTTCTTACTTCAGCAAATATCTTTACCACATCCTGCACCCTTTTTATCTTCCGGAAGTTAGAAGCATGCATTAATATTTTTTCGCCGTTGGGTGCAATCACTTTCCGGAAGGCATCAATAGGCTTGCGGGTAAAACGCTGTACATCCACGAAGTTGTAAATGACCTCGATCTCTTTCTCGATATGAAAAGTTTTGAAGGTCTCATCCCGCAGGTTATTAGATACAGCCGTTATAGCATCACTCTGGTTAATAGAAAAGGCTACTACTGGTGCATAGGTCTTATCCTTTCCCACCAGGGTGATATCCGTTCCGTGCAGGGTAGTAATGACAGGAATATTCTTACCTTCTTTTTTCAATATCTGCTTGGCCATATAAGCTGCAGAAGCATGAGGGATGGCATAGTGCACATGCAGCAGGTCCAGGTTATTATTTTTGATCACATCTACCATGGTGCTGGCTAATGCTGTTTCATACGGCGGGTAATCAAACAATGGATAAGTTGGCACCTGCACCTCGTGGTAAAATATATTGGGCAAAAAACCATTCAGCCGCACCGGCTGCTGGTAGGTAATAAAATGCACCATATGTCCTTCCTGCGCCAGGGCTTTTCCTAATTCCGTCGCCAGCACTCCACTACCACCAAAAGTGGGGTAACAAACAATTCCGATTCGCATAATTTTATTCAAATGGATTCCGAAGGTAACAGTTTTGCGTGACGAAGGTTTACCATTCATCTTAAATCTTTATTTTCACTGCGGCTATCAGTTAACTTTAGCAAAACAGATGCACATGAAAAAATGGTTAGTTTTTCCTCTTTTCGTAATGGCGGGCACAGCAATTTGTGCCCAGCAGGAAGATTCGGCGATGATCAAACGTATGGCTGACGAGATATTGACACATGGCAATGCCTATGAAAACCTGCGCCACCTGACCAAAAAGATCGGTGGAAGGCTGGCCGGTTCAGCAGGGATGGTGAAGGCTGAACAATGGGGGTTGAAAGTAATGCAGGAAAGCGGGGCGGATAAGGCATGGCTGCAGGAATGCATGGTGCCGCATTGGGTGAGAGGTGGAACTGACGCTGCTGAGGTAGTGTATACTGTACCGGCAACCGGCACTAAAAATATGGTCCCACGGAAAAAAGGGCTTGACATTGTTGCATTGGGAAATTCAGAAGGTACCGGTAAGTCTGCAGTAAAAGCTGATGTACTTGTTGTCAATTCTTTTGATGAACTGGAGGCTAAAAAAGACCAGGTAAAAGATAAGATCGTTTTTTACAATTATAAATTCAATGACACTTATGTGCAAACTTTCCTGGCTTACCGGGATGCAGGTCAGTACCGTGGACAAGGCCCCAGCCGGGCCGCTAAATACGGGGCAAAGGCTGTTATTGTAAGAAGTATGAGCCATGCGGCAGATAATAACCCGCATACAGGTGCCACCAGATACGATAGTGCCTATGCAAGGATTCCTGCGGTGGCAATCGGATTAAGAGATGCTGATTGGTTGAGTGAACAAGCCGCAAAAGGAACGGTGAAAGTATCGTTGAAAACAAACGGTCATTTTTTACCCGATACGATCGGGCATAATGTGATCGGTGAATTAAAAGGAAGTGAATTTCCTGATGAGATCATTGTGGTAGGCGGTCACCTCGATAGCTGGGATAATTGCGAGGGTGCCCATGATGACGGAGCAGGCTGCGTGCAGACCATGGAAATATTGAGAGCTTTTAAAGCGATTGGTTATACGCCAAAGCGGACCATTCGTTTTGTCTTGTTTGCCAATGAAGAAAATGGCTTGCGGGGCGGTAATAAATATGCCGAAGAAGCCAAAGCCAAAGGGGAGAAGCATATTTTCGCCATTGAAAGTGATGCTGGTGGTTTCACTCCCCGTAGTCTTGGGTTTACATTGCCGGATGATAAGTTTGCAAAAGTGATGCAGTGGAAACCATTGATCGCTCCTTATGGATGTACTGAATTTCAAAAAGGAGGGGGCGGTGCTGATATCGGGCCATTGGCAAGGACACAGGGAACGCCAACCGGTAGCCTGAACCCGGATTCACAACGCTACTTCGATATTCATCATGCAAGAAGTGATGTGTTTGAAGCCGTCAATAAAAGAGAACTGGAATTAGGCGCTGTGAATATGGCGGCTATTATTTACCTGATCGATAAATACGGACTCTGATTATTATCTTGCAATAACTAATTTCTTTATCGCTATTCTTCCTTTACCGGTAAGCTGAACGGAGTATACTCCGGCTGGTAGTTCATTTACTAATGATTGACTGGTTGAACTGCGGTTAATGGTATAACGTTTCAGCAGTTTGCCTGCTATATCATAGACCATAATATTCTCAAACCAAGTGGCCGGGTATTGCAAATAAACAGTGCCGGCAGAGGGATTCGGGAATAGTTTTACTTCCTGGCTCACATTGACCGGGTCATTGAAACCGGTAGTGATAGACCCCACTTTATTAATAACCCAGTTATTGGGATCAACTGTAACACCATTTGGTGTTCTGTTCGAGCGGAATTTGAAAACCTGGTTATTGTTCTGCAGATTTATTTTCACCGTGGTATCACCTTGAAGCGTAGAGAACCTTATTTCATACAAGCCTTTGAAGAAAGGAGTAACGGCAGGGGCACTGACAGTTTGATTGACCAACAGTACCAAACTGTCTCCTTGTTTAGAGTAATCAACATTAAAAGTGGGATAGCCTTCGCCATAATACCACTGATTGAAAAAATCAGTAAGGTCTTTACCAGAGATTGTTTGGGTAAGGTTTTTAAAATCATCAGCTGTAGCTACAGAGTCTTTATACTGTTGCTGGAAAGCCTGCAATACCTGGTAAAAAGTATTATCATTTTGCAGTTCAAACCGCAGGTTATGAATAATAGCTGACCCTTTATCATAACTAAGCCTTCCACTGAATATCCTGTTCTCGTCAAACAACGAAGCATCAGGAACAAATACACTGCCGCCAGCCGAACTCATCACGTTGGTGTGAACACCGAGCATATAAGAAGCCGGGTTAGTGGTTGGGAATAAAGCCGGCAGCTGTTCAATCAGTAAATATTCACTGTAACTGGCAAATCCTTCGTTGATCCAGATATGGTTCCAGGTGGCACAGGTCACATTATCTCCAAACCACTGGTGACCTAATTCATGAGCGATCAATGTGCTTCCAAAACTGCTCATGGTGCTCATGGTCTGGTGTTCCATACCACCCCCGATATTTGCATGGGCATGACCGTATTTTTCAAAACGGAAAGGGTATAAACCATATAACTCGCTTAATTTTTCAATGAAAGCAGGGGTCTTGTCAATATTAGCTTTGTTCGTATTGAAATAGGTGCTGTTATTGACAATATAGTTTTGCACCAGTATGGAATCAGGCGATATGCTCAGGGGTTTTGCATAAATTTTATAGTCCATATAATTGCCTACCGAAAAACTGGGCATATAATAACTCATCGGGTAAGTTGTTTTCCACTGAAACTGCTTCTTATTATTGGGAAGATCAACAGTATTCACTAGTAAGCCATTGGAGCCGGCAAGGTTGGTATTGCTCGTGGTGATCCAGCAATCAGCGGAATCAATCTTATCTTTTAGAAATTGTTTTACCGGGAACCATTCCCGGGCCTGGTAGCTTTCGGAAAGTGAGGCTGTGTACATTAAGCCATTACTGGTGACAGTTCCGGCAAAGACAGCACCCGTGTTGGTCAATCCACGGTAATAAAAAAGAGCTTCAACAGTGGACCCGGCAGTAATAATTGGAGCGAGGGGAACAAATACATGATCTGCAGAACGGGTGAAACCTATATTTTTTACCCCGTTGATGAAAACAGAGTCAAGGATCATATTATTTTTCAGTTCGCAAATAAAGGAATCCAGGGGTTGTACCGCTATCGCTCTTGTAAGAGCTGTTCCATTTATATTCCTGTTATTTGCTTCAATGGCAAGGTCTAACTTCAGATACTTTACATCATACTTATCCATTGATGGATATTGGAAATAATTGACTCTTTGTACCTCGCTTGCCGAATGAGTATGATGACATTTTTCATGGCAGGACAACTCTGCCTGTGCAGGTAATAGCTGGGATTGAGCACTCAGCCCTAAAAACAGGCTGGCGAGCAGGATAGCAGGTTTTCTCATGAACGGGTGTTATCCTTCAAAGATAAGGATCGGAATTATTTCGGGCTGTTAAAAACTAAGCAAGGAGCTTATCCAAAGCCGCCTTTACTTCAGAAAAAGGGAAAGTCCGGAGTGTTTTATCCATTTGTTCCCGGATGGCTGCGGTGCAGAGGTTACCAATACTGCCTTCATGAGTATGTTGAATATGGGTGCTGTATGTGAATTTTCCAGCTTCAATATCAATCCCTACTTTTTTATAGGCATCCCGGAAAGCCATTCCTTTATTGACCAGCTTATTTACTTCTTCAACACTAAAAAGGTATTTGTATTTCTCGTCCGCCAGTATGTTTTCTTTTACTTCTATATTTGAAAGCATGAGGCCGGCCATTTCAATGCAATCTTTCAGAGTTTTAAATGCCGGGAATAAATGCTCTTTTAATAATTGCAGGTCACGATGATAACCCGATGGAAGATTCGTGGTCATCATGCTGATCTCGTTGGGTAATGCTTTGATACGGTTGCAATGGGAACGGATCAGCTCAAATACATCCGGGTTTTTTTTATGCGGCATGATACTGCTGCCGGTGGTGAGTTCGGCAGGGAAAGAAATGAACCCAAAATTCTGATTGAGGTATAAGCAGGCATCCATGCTGAGTTTACCGATCGTGTCAGCTACATTAGCCAGTGATTGTGCTGCGATGCGTTCTGCTTTTCCTCTTCCCATTTGAGCATACACAACATTGTAATTAAGGTCAGCAAAACCGAGAAGCTTTGTTGTCAATGCCCGGTTGATGGGGAAGGAAGACCCATAGCCTGCGGCAGAACCCAGCGGGTTTTTGTTAACTACATCATACGCAGCTTTGATGGTTGTTACATCATCTACCAGGCTTTCTGCGTAAGCACCAAACCATAAACCAAAGGAAGATGGCATCGCTAACTGGAGATGGGTATAACCCGGCAGTAAATGATCCTTATATTTTTCGCTTTGCGTTTGGAGTAACTGAAAAAATGGCTGTATACTGTTTACCAGTTCTTCCAGCTCATTCCTGAGAAAAAGTTTTACATCCACCAGTACCTGGTCGTTCCGACTGCGGGCTGAATGGATTTTTTTACCGGTGTCCCCCAGTTTTTTTGTCAATAACAGCTCTACCTGTGAGTGAATATCCTCTACATCATCCTGTAAATGGAACTGTCCTTGTTGTATCTGTTTGTAAATATTTTTTAATTCTTTTTGTAATTGTATCAATTCATTTTTCTCTAGCAGACCAACTGATTCCAGCATTTCGATATGGGCCAATGAACCCAGTACGTCAAAAGCAGCGAGGTACATATCCATATCCCGGTCTTTGCCAACTGTAAATACTTCTACTTCCTTTAGCGAGGCTTTATCTTTTTGCCAGAGCTTCATAAGATTTGATTTAAAAGCTGTATGTACAATTCGATTCCCTTGCAGATCTCGTCCATATAAATATACTCATCTGCCGTATGACTTCTTGCACTGTCACCAGGTCCCATTTTTAATGAGGGGAACGGCATCAGGGCTTTGTCGGAAGTGGTGGGGGAGCCATAATAAGTCCTGCCCAGTGTTGTTCCGGCTTTCACCAGGGGATGATCGGTTGCAATGGAAGTGGAACGAAGCCGGGTGCTTCTTGGCTTTACTTCACTTTGCACATTTGCTTTAATAATATCAATCACTTCTTCAAAACTGTAGAGTTCGTTGATCCGGGTATCTATTACAAATTTGCAAACAGCGGGTACCACATTATGTGCTTTATTTTCTGTTTCAATAACCGTCACACTCATTTTTGAAGGGCCCAATAACTCCGATACTTTATCAAACTGGTAATTCCTGAACCATTCAATATCCTTTAATGCTCTATAAATGGCATTCTCGCCCTCATTACGGGCAGCATGACCTGCTTTGCCATGACTGACACAATCAAGTACCATCAGCCCTCTTTCCGCAACAGCCATTTGCATTTGCGTGGGTTCGCCAACAATCGCACAATCTATTTTGGGTAAATAAGGTAACGTATATTCAATACCACCGGTGCCGGATATTTCCTCCTCCGCCGTGGCAGCAATGATAATATTATAAGCAGGTTCTTTCTTCTCATGGAAATGAAGGAAGGTTGCTACGAGGGAAACAAGGCATCCCCCCGCATCATTACT
>JAEUVP010000433.1 GCA_016786805.1 Chitinophagaceae bacterium
GCTTTGTGTCTTCGTGCCTTTGTGGCAAATCCCCCTTTACTTCTGTTTGGTGGCTATCCGTTCATGCAGTAACTTACTTTGCATAAACCATTGATACATGATACCGGCTATCCGCCAGCAATTCAACGCTGATTTTACCAACGAAAAATACGAAGCCTTTTTAAAAGAACTGCATGCTGCACATGAAGGAGCGATTGAGTTCAGGGTGGCAGAAACGGCGGTATTTGTACCAAAAGATTTTACGACTAAAATTATTGATGCCTGCGAAAGCATTGTTGACATTATTGTTGATCCTTCTTTTAAAGAACTGACCAAAAATGCGATCCCGAAAGGACTGGAAGTACCCGGAGAGAATGAGCACTCCCATTTTATTGCGTTTGATTTTGGCATCTGCATCAATGATAAAGGTGAATATGAACCACAGCTGATCGAAATGCAGGGCTTCCCTTCCCTCTTTGCCTACGAGATACTGGTGGATGATGTATTCAGGAATCATTTCGAAGTACCGGCTGGCTTCTCGGCTTACCTGGGCGGTCATACCAAAGAAACTTACATACAGCAGTTAAAAGAGATCATACTCGGAACACATCGTCCCGAAAATGTGATCCTGCTCGAAATATTCCCGCACCAGCAAAAAACAAAAATTGATTTTTACTGCACCCAGGATCATGTGGGCATTAAACCGGTATGTATTACCGAACTGATCAAAGAAGGAAAGAAACTATACTATTTGAATGACGGAGTGAAAACGGAGATCAAACGGATCTACAACCGGGTGATCTTTGATGACCTGTTCCAGCAACCGGCCGACGTACAGGAGAAAGGAAAAATATTCTTTGAAGAATTAGACGTGGAATGGGCGCCGCATCCTTCCTGGTTTTACCGCATCAGCAAATACACCATCCCGCTGATCCGTCATCCCTATGTGCCGGAAACATTTTTCCTGAACGAAGTGAAACAATTACCCGGCGACCTGGAGAATTATGTATTGAAACCTTTGTTCTCTTTTGCCGGGCAGGGTGTGATCATTGATGTCACACATGCGGATATTGATAACGTGAAAGACCCGGAGAACTGGATCCTGCAGCGCAAAGTAAAATATGCAGATATTATTGCCACACCGGATGTGCCCGCCAAAGCTGAGATCCGTATTTTCTATTTCTGGAAAGACGGTGCCCTTCGCCCGGTGCCTGCCAATAACCTGGCCCGGTTAAGTAAAGGCAAAATGATCGGTGTCCGGTATAATAAGGATAAAGAATGGGTGGGAGGAAGTTTGTGTTATTTCGCCCCCTAGCCCCCTGAAGGGGAACAGCATTCCTATATTTGAAAACTCGTAATAATTATGCAACACCTGAAAGACATACAACCAAAAGAATTAGCTCCCGGCCTCACCGGCTATTATGCGCATGGCACCAGCATGACGCTGGGCCTGGTGGAAATAAAAGCTGGTAGTAATTTACCAGCGCACCAGCATGTTCATGAACAGATCACTTATATCCTCGAAGGGCAACTGGACATGACCATTGCCGGTGAGCTTTGCATCTTAACCGCGGGGATGTATTATGTCATCCCTTCCAATGTAGTACACGGTGCGGTGGCAAGAACAGATTGTAAAGTGATTGATGTGTTTAACCCGGTGAGGGAGGATTATAAGAAATAGGGGGAAATAAAATACAGTTTGAAACTGCAGAATTACATGCCCGTATAACCGGCTATAGACTCTTCAATGAAAATATCCAGGCTATTTTTACGGATAATAAAAATTGTAATTGTCATTTCCATAGTCCTGACTATTGGAATTTTTATTTTCTTTTCCATAAGCACTGATGTTACTCCAAATATTGATTCGTATGTATATGAATTGCCATTCAAAAAAGGAGATAAATACAAAGTAGTCCAGGGATATGGCGGGTTATTTTCACACCGTGATATTGCCGCTTTAGATTTTGAGATGCCCGTTGGCACTCCGGTTCATGCAGCAAGAGGCGGAATTATCTATAGTTATAGAGATGACAGTGATGAAGGTGGTATTTTCTCAAAATATAAGAACAAGGCGAATTATATAATTATAAAACATGATGATGGAAGTTTTGGTTGTTACTGGCACCTCCAAAAAAATGGAGTTCTTGTTAATAAAGGGAAAGTAAGTAAAGGCCAGCAAATAGGTATTAGCGGCGCAACCGGGCTTGTTCTGCGGCCGCATCTCCACTTTTCAGTCAAGCTAAAACTAAACTACCAGGTGAATTCATTTACAAGAACAAAATTTAACACGACCAACGGCGTTGTAATACTGGAACGAGGCGAAACTTATGAACGGCCTGTTGACTAAGCTTTTAATCAACCCAATATTCAATATCTCTGTGTTTCTCCATGCAATAACTCCTTGCCTCTGTGTTAAAACCTTAATCCTTAAAATTCTTCTTCAACTCCATCAGCTTCGCCTGGAAAGGATTCAATGTCTCCGGCTTTTTCCCAGCAGGTTTCTGTCCCCTCGCATCTGGCTTCTGACTTCTTACTTCAGTCCTCTCTCCTCCCTCTTTCAACGACAACGCAATCCTTTTCCTGGCAATATCCACTTCCAGCACGGTCGCCATTACTTTTTGTCCCAGTTTCACCGCTTCATTTGGGTCACTGATATAACGGTTCGCCAAATGCGAAATATGTACTAGTCCATCCTGCTTCACTCCCACATCCACGAAAGCACCAAAGTTGGTAATGTTGGTAACGATACCCGGTATCTTCATACCCGGCTTCAGGTCTTCCATGGTACTCACCCCATCTGCAAAACGAAATTCTTCGATCGGTGAACGGGGATCACGGCCGGGCTTCTCCAGCTCTTTCAAAATATCTTCAATGGTAAACTGGCCGATCGTTTCTGATACAAATTCTTTGGCCTTGATCTGCTTGCGTACTTCCGGGTTTTTGATCAGCTCCGGAACCGTACTGTTGGCTTTGGCCGCCATGGCTTCCACCACATGATAGCTTTCCGGGTGCACGGCTGAATTATCCAGCGGGTTGCTG
>JAEUVP010000329.1 GCA_016786805.1 Chitinophagaceae bacterium
TTATTTTTTTAATTAAAAATACTTCAGCATGTCAGTAGCAAAACTTGAGTACATCTGGCTGGATGGTTACAAGCCCATTCAAAGCCTCCGCAGCAAAACAAAAATCGAAAGAGATTTTAGTGGTAACCTGGAAGATTGTCCCATGTGGTGCTTCGATGGCTCCTCCACTGAGCAGGCACCGGGTGGTTCTTCCGATTGCTTACTGAAGCCCGTTTTTATCTGTAAAGACCCTCAACGAAAAAATGCTTACCTGGTGATGTGCGAAGTATTGAGTCCTGATGGCTCTGCGCATGCATCCAACGGCCGTGCCACCATTGAAGATGATGACAATGATTTCTGGTTTGGATTTGAGCAGGAGTATTTCCTCTGGAACCCTGCTACTGATAAACCGATCGGTTTCCCTGAAGGCGGTTATCCGGCACCACAAGGGCCTTATTATTGTTCAGTAGGTGCCAAGAATGCCTTCGGACGTCATATCGTGGAAGAACATCTTGATGCCTGTATTGATGCCGGTTTAAATATAGAAGGTATCAATGCTGAAGTAGCAACCGGACAATGGGAGTTCCAGATCTTTGCCAAAGGAGCAAAAGCTGCAGGCGACCAGATATGGGTGGCCCGCTACCTGCTGGAAAGAATTGGTGAAAAACACGGCATCTCCATCAACTGGCATTGCAAACCTTTAGGTAACCTTGATTGGAACGGAAGTGGTATGCATGCGAACTTCTCCAATACTACATTGAGAACCTGCGGCAGCCAGGAAATCTATGAACAAATTTGTGAGTCATTCAGACCTGTTGTACTGGAACATATCGAAGTGTACGGACCCGACAATCACCTGCGCCTGACCGGTAAACATGAAACAGCAGCGATCACTGATTTCAAATACGGCGTATCTGACCGTGGTGCTTCTATCCGTATCCCGATCGGTACGGTAGAAAGAGGCTGGAAGGGCTGGCTGGAAGACCGTCGCCCGAACAGTGCTGCTGATCCCTATAAAGTAGCCGCCCGGATTGTAAAAACTGTAAAGTCAGCTGAAGCAATGATGGCTCTCGGCGAAATGAAAGTTGCCTGATGAGTTTGCCTGATCATTCCATAGTTAAAAAGAAATAAACACTTTATTCAGGGTAAGCCGGGTTAGGGCTTACCCTCTTTAATTTTTCGATACTTTTATCTCAATTAAAATACAATTACATGTCACTACGATTTAATGCGATCCAGAATCTCTCTACCAGTGCGGAAGTAAAGGTGGATGAATCTCCAAGAATCACCGGCGTCTTTGGCAGCAATGTTTTTACGTTGAAAACGGCCCGTGAATTTCTCAGTGATGAAGCATACAAAAGTTTGCAGTCGTCCATCAAAGCCAGCCAGAAAATTGACCGGGCAATGGCGAACCAGATTGCGAACGGCATCCGTGCCTGGGCTGAAAGTAAAGGTGTTACTCACTTCACCCACTGGTTTCAGCCGTTGACAGGAACTACGGCAGAGAAGCATGATTCTTTCTTTACATTGAAAAGTGACGGTACACCTATTGAACAATTTGAAGGCGATGCACTGATACAGCAGGAACCGGATGCATCTTCTTTCCCGAGTGGCGGATTGAGAGCCACTTTTGAAGCAAGAGGTTATACGGCCTGGGATCCTTCCTCTCCTGCTTTCATTATGGAGATCAGCGGTGGTAAAACATTGTGTATCCCCACCATCTTTGTTTCTTACACAGGTGATTCATTAGATTACAAAGCTCCGTTGCTGAAAGCAACAGAGGCACTAAATAAAGCAGCTGTTGAAGTTTGTAATTATTTCGATAAGAATGTTTCAAAAGTGAATGTTACCCTCGGTTGGGAACAGGAATATTTCATTATTGATGAGGCGATGTTCAATGCAAGGCCCGACCTGGTGATGACCGGCAGAACCGTCTATGGTCATACATCCGCTAAGAACCAGCAGTTGGAAGACCAGTATTTCGGGTCTATTCCTGAAAGAGTATATGCTTACATGAGAGACTTCGAAAATGAAGCGTATAAATTAGGCATCCCCTTACGTACAAGACATAATGAAGTGGCCCCCGGCCAGTATGAGTGTGCCCCGATCTTTGAAGATGTAAGTGTAGCGGTAGATCACAACTCTTTATTGATGGATGTGATGGAACGAGTGGCACGTCGCCACAGCCTGAGAGTGTTATTGCATGAAAAACCTTTTGCCGGCATCAACGGTAGTGGTAAGCATAACAACTGGAGTATGGCAACAGATACAGGTGTGAACTTACTGGCCCCCGGTAAAACACCGAAGACCAACCTGATGTTCCTTACTTTCTTTGTGAACACGATTAAAGCAGTACATGATTATGCAGATATATTGAGAGCTTCCATTGCTTCTGCGCCGAACGATCATCGCTTAGGTGCTAATGAAGCTCCTCCTGCTATCATCTCCGTTTTCATTGGCCAGTACCTGAGTAAAGTACTGAATGATGTAAAAGAAAGAGTGTCTGAAAAGATGGATGAGACCGACGAGAGTATGCTGAAGATCGATATCCATAAGAGCATTCCTGAACTTTTGATGGATAATACCGACCGTAACCGTACTTCACCATTTGCTTTTACCGGTAATAAGTTTGAATTCCGTGCAGTGGGTTCTTCTGCCAACTGTTCGAACCCGATGACCGTATTGAATACGATCATGGCGGAAACACTGAAGCAATTCAAAAAAGAGGTAGATGCACTGATCGAAAAAGGTGAGAAAAAAGAGATCGCTATCATGCATGTGATCCGCCAGTACATTGTGGCAGGTGAAAAAGTATTGTTTGAAGGGGATGGTTACAGTGATGCATGGGCTAAAGAAGCGGAAAGAAGAGGTTTAGCGAATGTGAAAACCACGCCGCTGGCACTGGATGCGATGGTCACCGAAAAAGCCAAGAAATTATTCGAAAGCAATAATATCTACTCGCATAGTGAATTGGAAGCAAGGCATGAGATCGAGCTGGAAAAGTACATCAAGAAAGTACAGATCGAAAGCCGCATTATGGGTGAGATAGCTACCAGCCATATTCTTCCGGCAGCCATCCGCTACCAGAACCTGCTGGCCAATAATATCCGTGGGTTGAAAGAAGCCGGTATCACCGAAGCAGGTTTTGCCAACCAGAAACAAATACTGGAAAAAATATCCGAGCATATCAACAAGACCAGCGACCTGGTTGAAAAAATGATCGATGCCCGGAAGATTGCCAATAATATTGACAGTACAAGAACGAAAGCTATCGCTTACCAAAGCCAGGTAAAAGATACTTTCTTCGACGAGATCCGCTATCATGTCGATAAACTGGAATTGCTGGTGGATGACAGGGAGTGGTATTTGCCAAAGTACCGTGAGATGTTATTCCTGAGATAATCCGGGGTTATATAAGTATTAAAAAGGCTGATAAGGTTTCTTATCAGCCTTTTTGATTATTGAACAGGTTCTATCTACCTGAAATTTGCTTTCATCACCCGCAGCACATTACCGCCTAATATCTTATTGATGGATTTCTTTGAATACCCTCTCCGGAATAATTCTTCTGTGATCCTGGGATAAGTTGTTACATCTTCCAGGCCAACTGGCAGGGAGCCCACCCCATCATAATCCGAACCGATGCCCACATAATCATCTCCCACCAGCTTTACGATATGATCAATATGATCCACTAACTGCCCGATAGAAGGTCTTACCTTATTCATCTCCGCATCATAATACTGCTGCCATTGCGTTTTCATTGCTGCAGAATCATGAAG
>JAEUVP010000420.1 GCA_016786805.1 Chitinophagaceae bacterium
GATCAGCAGGCTGGTTCCTTTCTTCATGATCTTTTGTTTTGTTTGGGGATCCGTATAGGAAAGTATCCATACAAAAACACCGGTAGCCTGTGTTCTCCCTTTGAAATTCCCATCCCACTTCCCTGTAAAGTTGCGGGACAAGAATACCATTTCACCAAATCTGTTATAGATCCTGAAATCTAGATCAGCAACGGTGTAGGCATTTAAAGGGAAAAGAAAATCATTCTTACCATCGTTGTTGGGTGTAAAAGCAGTAGGTACTTCAATTCGGCAATTGGCAGGCACCCGGATGATCTTGCTGATCGTATCACGGCAACCTAATGCAGCATTACCGGCAATCAGTTGCACAGTATAACTGCTCTCGCCCGGGTTCGTGGAAATATACAATTGTGGTGGTGGTGTGGACAATGAACTGTTATTGCCATTACCAAAATCCCAAAGGGTAAGATCAGCAGCGCCGCTGCTGGTATTGATGAATTGAACCACATCACCGGGACAGGCAAAATCGGGTCCTTTAAAATCAGCTTTTAGTTTATTATCAAGGTTGAGAATGATCTTTTGTACATCCGTACAAATGCTGTTCGATACGGTTAGTTGTACCGTGTATTGACCGGGGTTATTGAAATTGATAACGGGGTTGGGAAGGGAGCTGTTATTATTCGTTCCAAAACTCCAGGCCAATGTATTGTTCAATGCTGAACCGCTATGCTGAAAGGCTACAATGTTGTCCTGGCAGGTGGCGGCGGGTGCATAAGTAAATTTTGCAGATACTGTATCAACGGCCATAAAGGTAACAGCTGATCCCGGGGCAGTAGGTAAACCACATTCATCGATCAGTGTATTGCCATCCGTACCTGTTGTTAATTGTATAGCATAAGTGCCGCCGATAGTAATGGGTGCGGAAAGTTGTAAACGAACAATTCTTGTCTTTAGTGTATTGTTACAAGTGGTGCTTCCAATTCCAGTTATCGTTACAGCCTGGGGGCCGCTGATGGTAAAGTCGCTTCCATCTGCAGCGATCGAGTTACAGCGTATCGGCTTATCAAAGATCAGTTCGATAAAACCGGGTTTGCAACCAACGGGATATACACTATCCAATGGAGTGGGTTGCACCGGCCCGGAATTGAACGCAATGCTCTCACCAACAAGGATACTCCTGTTACATACATCCATCACGGAGTTGCCATCGCTGCCGTTTTGTATGGTCAAAGTATAATTTCCAAAAGGAAGTGGTTGTGATAAAGTAAGAATGACGGAATCGGATCCAAAAGGAGATGTGCAGTCACCCCGGTCAAGACTGGTTATAACAACCCCATTACTGATACTGAAATCACTGCCATCCAATGCCAGTGAATTGCAGACTAATTCTTTGTTGAAACGAACGGTCACCTGCGTGGCATCGCAATTGATCCGGGCGGCAGTTAATTGCGGCTGCACATTATCGGTAATACTGGCTGTGCCACCTGCAAAAGTAAGTTCATAGGTGCCGCCGGTGCCACTTGTATTGCTGACCATTAATAAATAAGTATGTCCCTGTACAAGGTCCGGCATCAGGCTGAATAAGGGTTGCCCAGATCCTTTACATACATTCAGCATCGTACCATCAACCGAAGCCCCTGTCTCGCCTAACTCACTTGACCAGTTACAGGCCACGAGCAGGCTCGCATTGGTAAAGATATCTTCGGGGTTGGTGTTGGTTACATCAAACAACTGCCAGTTATAATCTGCTACTGCATCAGCAGGCACAATGGTGAAACCTAAGGTGCCGGGGCTGTAACAGGCCATGCGGTAAAAGTTAGGATTCAGGTTCTGGTAAATATTACCATCATTGCAGGGAACCGGTATATTAGTTTGCCCGCAGAACTGAACAGTGGACTGTGTAAAAGAGGAGGAACCACATACCAATGTTGCTGTAACGGGGGTTTGTCCCGGGTTGGTGCAGAGTTGAGCTGATGCAATCAACACCTGCAGGCACACTATGATGGTTATCGTGGTTTTTTTGAGCATGACGGGTTCCGGTTCAAACGGTAATACAGTACTAAAGGCTGCCCGGTGATTGTGTAAGTTACAAAACTACTGCGGTAAGCGAAAGGCAGCCGTATTCGGAAAGCTAAATAGGGGAGTACCGGGAGCAGGGTATGGATTTTTGTATTCCGTGCTATAACTTCACTGGTATGAAGACAATCATCATCACCGGTGTTTCCGGCAACCTGGGCAGGGCGGTCAGTAAAAAATTCCTGGCAGAAGGGTACAGGGTGATCGGGACTTTGCTGCCCAAAGATCCCGCAGGGTTATTCATACCTCATGAACATTTTGAAACGGCCACCGCCAATCTTACCGAAGAAGAGTCTGCCGGTCAGTTTGTATCGGCTGTGATCAGCCGGAATGGAACAATCGATGCTGCTGTACTTACGGTAGGAGGTTTTGCCATGGGTTCTATTGCTGAAACCGGAGCGGCGGATATCAGCCAGCAGCTACAGCTGAATTTTGAAACCGCTTATAATATGGCAAGGCCCGTTTTTTTACAGATGATGAAACAAAAAAGCGGCCGTATTTTTTTGATCGGGGCAAAACCGGGGCTGGATATGCGAAACAGCAAAGGAATGGTAGCCTATGGCCTGGCCAAATCACTGCTCTTCCGGCTGGCAGAATTAATGAATGAAGAAGCTAAAGGAACGAATGTGGTGACCAGTGTGGTGGTTCCTTCCACGATTGATACGCCGCAGAACCGGAAGAGTATGCCGGATGCCGATCCGTC
>JAEUVP010000424.1 GCA_016786805.1 Chitinophagaceae bacterium
TGCATAGGGTATCCATTTCCAGTCAATATCCAGCCGGCGGGGGTGGGCATTCAGTTCAATCACTACATTATTCACTGCACAGGCATCAATTATCTTCTTATGATCCAGCGGGTAACCATTGCGGCTTAATAATAACCGGCCCGTCATGTGCCCCAGAATGGTTGTGTAGGGATTCTCAATAGCTTTCAGCACCCGCATCATCGCTTTTTCTTCATTCATCTTCAGGTTGCTGTGGACAGAGACAATGACAAGGTCGAATGTGGCGAGGATATCATTGCTGTAATCAAGACTACCATCATTCAGTATATCACACTCAATGCTCTTGAATATTTTGAAAGGAGCCAGTTTATTGTTCAATTCATCTATATAGCGATGCTGTTCCCTGATCCGCTCCTCCGTTAACCCGTTGGCATAAGCTGCGGCTTTGGAGTGATCGGATATAACCAGGTACTCAAATCCTCTTTTGATCAGTTCCTTTGCCATTTCTTCAATGGTATTAGCGCCGTCGCTCCAGTTGCTGTGGGAATGGATCAGTCCTTTTACATCTTCAGGCTGTATCAATACCGGCAGGGCATTCCTTTTTACCTGTTCAATAATGACAGCCGATTCCCGGAGAAAGGGCGGGATAAAAGGTATCCCGGCTTTTTCAAAAACGATCTCGTCATTTTCTGTTTCAGTACCGGAAAAACTGAGTTTTGGGAATGCTTTATCAAATGCCTCCAGGAATTTGGGGCTCCCGGTGGTACGGAATAATTGTTCAGCCCTGTTGCTGCCTCCATGATACAGGCGGAGTTTTAAACCATTCTTCAATTTGTACAGGATACTGCTATCATTTTCTTCCAGCAATTCGGGCGGCTGCGCCGTCTGGAATTTTGGTTTGATCATATCCAATGTCTCCAGCACGACAAACTCCAATTCTTCGATGGTCAGTTCATGGCGGCGATAAGCACCGGTTGCTCTTACTTTATCCGGGGAGAATATTTTTTTCAAATAACCTTCCACCTGCGGGAATACTTCTTCCAGCTGTGCAAACAGGAAATGCCCCTGGTTCTGCAAATAAAATTCGATGGCCTCAATAACGTTTTGCTGTGTCTTCGCACCAAATCCTTTGAATAAGGTCAACCTGTTTTCATTACAGGCATATAATAACTCACCAATTGATTCAATACCCATCTCTTTCCAGATCGTATGTATCTTTTTAGGACCAATACCTTTAATGTTGAGCATTTCGATCACGCCGGGAGGGGTGGAAGAAATATATTCTGTCAATACCTGCAAACTGCCCGAATCGAGCAATTCGACCACTTTTTTGCCGACACTTTCACCAATTCCTTTAATTCCGAACAATTTTTCTCTTGGCGTTTCAGCCAGGCTTACCGGCATTTTTTCAATGTTATAAGCCGCAATGGAATATGTTTTTGTCTTAAAAGAATTTTCACCATGAATATCCATGAGCTTGGCAAGCAGTGAAAAATTATCGGCAATAGCAGCATTATCCATACCTGCAATTTAAATAAATGATCAATGAATAAGAATAAATGTCCCGGATTCTCTTTTTTGAGTTGCGGCGGAAACCCTTGTCAGTAGCGGGTTACAGGAGATTGCTTTTAAAGATATGGTATAGCATAAAAAAAGTCCCGGCTGAACCGGGACTTCTGTTATAAGTTGTTTTACACTTAACTTATTTTTTCTTAGCAGCTTTCTTCTTAGCAGCTTTTTTCTTTGGAGCAGCTTTCTTTTTAGGAGCGGCTTTTTTAGCAGCTTTTTTCTTTGTTGCCATTTTTGTTGAATTTAATGTTTAGTAAAATGGGTTATCGTTAGTAAAAATAATAATTATTTTATACTACCCAAATTTTTTTTCCACAAAATTGGCAATTGGGAGAATTGCATTAAGCTTCAGCTACATTAACTGATACTACAGTTTTATCGTTTCTTCCTTTACGGAATTCAACAATACCATCATGCATAGCAAAAATGGTGAAGTCTTTTCCAAGACCAACATTCTTACCAGGATGATAAACTGTACCACGCTGACGAAGGATAATGTTACCGGCAATAGCTGGTTGACCGCCGAAGATCTTCACGCCAAGACGTTTGCTTTGCGAGTCGCGGCCGTTCTTTACACTACCTTCACCTTTCTTATGTGCCATATCTATAAAAGTTTTAGATAATTAGTAATTGCGTTTACAAAATTGCATTAAGCAATAGAAGTTACTTTGATTTTGGTATAAGCTGTACGGTGGCCTTTCTTTTTATGAAAGCCCTTTCTTCTTTTTTGCTTATAAGCAATAACCGTATCGCCTTTTAACTGGTCAACGATCTCAGCTTTTACTTTTGTTTTAACGTCAGAACCGGTTGAAAGCTTGCCATCAGCATCTGCGAGCAAAACTTCGAGGTCCAGTTTATCTCCGGCATTGCCCTCAAGACGAGGGACATACAAAGTCTGATCTTTCTCTACTTTGAACTGCTGTCCGGCTACTTTTACAACGGCTATCATACTATTAAAATTAGGACGGCAAAGGTAAGGGGAAAAATTGTAAAGGCAAACGGAATATCAAAGTTTTATGTGGATAAAATGACCCTCTTTGCCGGGGCAACCCTTTATATTTGTAAGCCATTCCGGGCAGATATTGCAGAATGTATGAAAATCAAGTCTTTCTTAGCCAGGCCCTTTGCCTCCTATATATATAAAGGTATCCGAAAAGGAATGGTCACCGCGGTGACCGACCAGGAAAATATCCTGAAATCCCTCCTCAAAACAGGCCGGACCACCGAATTTGGCAAAGCCGCCGGGTTTGACAAGGTAAATACTTACGAAGAGTTCCGGCAGGCTGTCCCGGTCCGTGATTATGAACAAATGCGGCCCTGGGTGGATAAGATCAAGGAAGGCCGGCACAATGTGCTCTGGAAGGGAAAGCCGATCTATTTTGCCAAGACCAGCGGCACCACCAGCGGCACCAAATATATCCCGATCACTAAAGAATCAATTCCCAATCATATCAATACAGCCCGTAACGCCTTGTTGTGTTATATGGCCGAAACGGGGAACACACTTTTTGCCAATGGTAAAATGATCTTCCTGTCAGGCTCCCCGGTACTGGAAAGAGTGGGAGGCATCCCAACGGGACGATTAAGTGGCATTGTGAATCATCATGTGCCCAAATACCTGCGGACCAACCAGCTTCCGTCCTACGAGACTAATTGTATAGAAGATTGGGAAACCAAGTTGCAGAAGATCGTGGATGAAACGATTAATAAGGATATGACGCTGATCAGCGGTATCCCACCCTGGATGCAGATGTATTTTGATGAGCTGATGAAACGAAGTGGTAAAAAGATCAGTGACCTGTTTCCCAACTTTAGTGTGATGGTACAGGGCGGGGTGAACTTTGAACCTTATAAAGCAAAACTGTACGAGAGCATTGGTAAGAAGATAGATTGTATTGAATTGTTTCCGGCAAGTGAGGGTTTTTTTGCTTTCCAGGATTCACAACAGTCAGAAGGACTTTTATTAAATACCAACAGCGGGATATTCTTTGAATTTGTTCCGGCCAGTGAGATATTCAATGAAAATCCATCCCGGCTTTCTTTGAAGGATGTGAAAGTGGGAGAGAATTATGCCATGGTCATTAACAGCAATGCAGGTCTCTGGGGTTATAACCTGGGGGATACGGTGAAATTTCTTTCCACTGAGCCCTACCGCCTGGTGGTAACTGGAAGAACCAAACATTTTATCTCTGCTTTCGGCGAGCATGTGATTGGGGAAGAAGTGGAGCAGAGTATGCTGAAAGCTGCACAGGAAGAAAATGTTCGCATTACAGAATATACCGTAGCCCCTTTCGTTAGTAGTACCGAGGGCAAATCATACCACGAGTGGTTCGTTGAGTTTGAAAATAAGCCCCATGACCTGGACCAATTTGCACTGAAACTGGATAGCAATCTCCGGGACAAGAATGTTTACTATGATGACCTGATCACAGGGAATATCCTTGCTCCGTTAAAAATAACACCGGTCAGGAAGAATGGGTTTATTGATTACATGAAATCAATCGGTAAATTAGGCGGTCAGAACAAAGTGCCAAGATTGAGCAATGACCGTAAGATAGCCGAGGAATTATTAAAATGGAAAGAGAACTGATAACTAAATGACTTCAGAGCAAAACATAAAGCGTATCGCCATCTTTGGCTCCACCGGTTCTATCGGAACACAGGCCCTGGATGTGATTGCCGCCAACCCCGATAAATTTTCTGCTGAAGTACTGACAGCGCATCATAACGATGAGTTGCTCATACAACAGGCCTTGCAATTCAACCCTAATATGGTGGTGATCGGGGATGAAAAAAAATATGCTGCTGTTAAACAAGCTCTTTCCGCAACCACCATAAAAGTATTTGCCGGTGAAAAAGCCCTGGAAGAAGTAGCGGCAATGGATTGTTACGACCTGATGCTGGCCGGTATTGTTGGTTATGCAGGATTGAAGCCAACTTTAAAAGCGATTGAAAATGGTAAAGCAATAGCATTAGCGAATAAGGAAACATTAGTAGTGGCTGGTGATATTGTAATGAAGAAAGCTGTGGAGCACCGGGTGCCGGTGATCCCGGTTGATTCTGAACATTCAGCTATTTTTCAATGCCTGGTGGGTGAAACAAGAAACAGGATCGAAAAAATTATCCTCACTGCGTCAGGTGGTCCCTTCCTGGGACGCAAGCCCAACTACCTCGTAAATGTAAAAAGAGAACATGCCCTGCAGCATCCCAACTGGAGCATGGGTGCCAAGATCACTATTGATTCTGCCACATTGATGAATAAAGGCCTGGAGATGATCGAAGCAAAATGGCTGTTCAACCTGAAACCGGAGCAGATACAGGTAGTGGTGCATCCTCAAAGCATCATTCACAGTATGGTACAGTTTGAAGATGGCAGTATCAAAGCACAAATGGGATTACCGGATATGAAATTGCCTATCCAGTATGCAATGGCTTTCCCCAAACGTATTCCTAATAACTTTCCAAGGTATGATTTCAAAAAAGTAAGCACCCTGAATTTTGAAGAACCGGATCTCAGAACTTTCAGGAACCTTGCCCTGGCTATTGAAGCCTTAAATAAAGGCGGAAACCTGCCCTGCGTGATGAATGCAGCAAATGAAATTGCTGTCTATGCCTTCCTCCGCAACCGGATCAATTTCCTCGACATGACCGACCTGATCGAAAAAGTAATGCAAAAAGTGCCGTTTATCGAAAAGCCCACACTGGAGGAATATTTTGAAAGCGACGGGGAGGCCCGTAATTTTGCTGCCGACATTATTAAATTGTAATATCATTTCCTAAACCCGTAAAAAGGTTTAGTCCCGCCGCCGGCGGGATTGTTTTTAGAAATTAAACTATGAATCTATTAGCTATTAATTGGGCCAATGTAGGTCTGCAGGCAGGGCAATTGCTGCTGGCTCTTTCTATACTTATTGTGTTGCATGAATTTGGCCATTATATCACTGCCCGCTGGTTCAAATGCCGGGTGGAGAAATTCTTTTTATTCTTTGATCCCTGGTTTGCACTGGTAAAGAAAAAAGTGGGAGATACTGTTTATGGTATCGGTTGGTTACCCCTGGGAGGCTACGTGAAAATATCCGGGATGATCGATGAGAGTATGGACAAGGAAGCGATGAAAGAACCGGCTAAGGAATGGGAATTCAGGAGTAAACCGGCCTGGCAACGGCTCATCATCATGCTCGGCGGTATCATCATGAATGTGCTGGTGGCTTTTGTGATTTATGCTTTTGTACTGATGATATGGGGAGAAAAGAATGTACCCAACAGCAGTGTGAAGAACGGTATATGGGTGACAGATTCTTTAATGACAAAACTGGGATTTCAGAACGGGGACAAGATCATATCTGTTAATGGAGATACAGTAAAATATTTTGATGAGTTGCAGGCAAAGATTCTTATTGGCGGACGTAAAGTAGTATTAGAAAGAAATGGTACTGTAAAGGAATTGGATCTTCCGATTGACCTGATTGATAAACTGATTACCCGGAAAGATAAGAAGAGAACTTTATTACTGCAAAGAGTACCGGCTATTGTGGGAGAGTATGATGAAAAAGATACGATGTATGGTAAACAGGCTGGTTTAAAACCTTTTGACAAAATAATAGCAGTCAATGATCAGCCGGTTGAATTTCTGGATGAGTTAAATACAATTGGGGCCTTGCACAAAGGAGGGGCGGTAACTGTGAAACTACTCAGGAACACAGATACACTTATCCTGACAAATAAAGTGAATGCTGAAGGAAGATTGGAAGTAATGCCTTTAACAGGTCTTCAGTATGACAGCCTTGGTGTTTATAAGATCAATACTATCAAATACGGCTTTTTTGAAGCATTCCCTGCCGGTGTAGCTAAAACGGGAGATAAGTTGGGTGCTTATATCGACCAGTTCAAATTGATTTTAAATCCGAGTACCGGTGCGTATAAAGGACTAGGAGGCTTTAAAGCAATTGGATCTGTTTTCCCAACCAGTTGGAGCTGGGAAGCTTTCTGGAATATCACCGCTTTTTTATCGATCATATTAGCCTTTATGAATTTACTGCCCATTCCTGCATTGGATGGCGGTCACGTTATGTTCACCTTATATGAAATGATCACCCGCCGCAAACCCAATGAGAAATTCCTGGAGTATGCGCAGATGGCGGGAATGGTCTTGTTATTACTACTGATGCTGTATGCAAACGGTAACGACTGGTTTGGCTGGGGTAAAGGATAACTTATAGTTCAATACCAATCTTCTTCATTAAAATGGAGGCGTTCATGCTCTGGCAAACGCCTTCTTTTAATTTATAGTCGAAGAATAACTCATCATTGGCTACCTGCACATCAAAATGGTAGTTATGAATATTTTCAGGATACTCCTTTTCCAGTTTGGCCAGTTCCAGGTCATGCGTGGCCACCATACCCACGGCTTTGTGATGTATGAGTTGTTTGATGAGGGCTTTAGAGCCGGCATGCCGGTCGGCAGAATTAGTGCCCCTGAGTATTTCGTCGAGCAATAAAAACACTTTTTCATTTTTATTCACGGCTTCAATCACCTCTTTGAGTTTTTTGAGTTCAGCATAAAAGGTGGAAGTGCTTTCTTCCAGGTTATCACTGATCCGCATACTGCTCATTACTTTCATGGGCGAGAGGGTAAGCGATCTTGCACAAACAGGGGCTCCCATCATGGCCAGAACAATATTAATACCGGTACTTCTCAGGAATGTGCTTTTGCCCGCCATATTAGAACCAGTGATCAGGCTGATCTTATTGATCCCGGTAGTGGTAAAGGAATTATTGATTCGTTTGCCCGCAGGTATCAGCGGGTGACCAATCTCTTCCCCGGTAAAAACAGCTTCTCCGGTTGCCAGTTCAGCAAAACACCATTCCGGATGATTGAATGATATATTTCCTAAGGTTGATAGAGCTTCTAACTGTGCAAGTGAGACAAACCAATCTCTCAATTGTTGCTGATTTTTTTTCTTCCATTTTTCCAGAGCGAATATTTGCTGCAGGTCCCAGCAAAGGAATATACTCAGCGGAATAAACACAATTGGGTTCAGACGATAATCAAGCCGGTCAAGTATCTTTTTTAAAGCCCTTATATTTGAAGAGGCTGTTTGGTCGTTGGCGGGGCTAAACGTTTTTTTAAGTTGTTGCAGCAGCGGACTTTCAAATGAATGTTTTTCGACCAGGCTGATACTTTCAGATAATGTTTCCAGTTCTGCTGTGATCTTGCCGAGCTTTGTCCAGGCGGGCATGATCTTTTTAGATATTCCCAATGAAATTGCCAGGAACAACAGCATCAACGAATAAAATGGTTGCTGAGGAATAATATCATTAAGATGCAATACCAGGCAGGTAATACTTAATGCTGGTAACAGGAAACGGAGAATTTTCCAATGAAGGGTATTGGTGAAACGATTTTCCTCCCGCAGCCAGCTGGTAATATTTTCTTCGGTTTTCAACGTAAGCTGTTTCGAAAGCCCGTAAGCCTGTAATTGTTGTCGCCATTCATGTTGTGCAGTCAGTTCTTTTACTGCTTCCTGCCGTTGGGTGATAACTGTTGCAACTGCAGGAGTTAATAACCATGTTGCCAGTAACTGGTTGCCTTGCTGGGATGTGGTGCGGTTGATATATTGATACAGCGAAGCCCTGCCAAATACATCCAGGTCGTTAGCATAAGGATGCAATTCCGGCTGCAGGTTGTTGCCGTCGGGGAACTGTGTGAACTGGTGTTCCAGGAATGAAAGTTCTTCTTTATTGACCCGCAGTAAGAGTAATGTGTTATCAATAGCTGCTTTGTTTGCCAGGTCTTTGGACACAAAAAAAAGAAAACCTGCAAATACAATAACAAATGCCGCCAGGGCTATAAGCAGGCCTTTTGGCCATAACAACCATAGCAACAAAACGGCTGTAAGGAAACTGATCAGCCTTAGCCAGGAAAGTGCTGCCTTCTTTTTGTTTAATTGATCAAGCTGGTCATTTAGTTTTCTTATTGTATCAATATATACATCCTTTGGAATCCTGTCTTTCATGGGCTAAAACTAATTCATTCCCTCTTATACGTATTTACAAAACTGGCAAGGGTAAAAGAATCTAATGCCGGGCAAAAATGCTAAATTTGCTGTCCGGCTTGCCGGAAATGGGGGTGTATGGTTTTGACAGCGTAGATCTTTGAAAGTGTAAGCATGCCGGGCGTTGCGTAATTAGCCCGTTAATCTGAATACGCAAACTATAAATGGCAATACTCAGTATGCCATGGCTGCCTAATCAGTGATTAAGTAGTCATTAGGGCCGCCGGGCAGGTTCGCTTGTTTCCAAGCCCCGCCGCCGACTTAAAACAAAACAAGATGCTGCGATCAAAGGCTGTGCTGATTGCTTAAGACCATCCAGCTAAGGAAGATATTGGTTTGTTGTTCCCCTGTATTTTCCCGACAAGTAATGAACAAATAAGCATGTAGAAAGCTTTTGAAGAATATGTTTGGACACCGGTTCGAATCCGGTCACCTCCACCAATAGTGTATTTACAAGGTAAAAACACAATGTTTGTTTTGTATCTGGAAAACTATCTCCTGCAAACAAAGGCTGTAGCGTACTAAAAAAGG
>JAEUVP010000430.1 GCA_016786805.1 Chitinophagaceae bacterium
TTACTGTTATCGCCGGCGGGGGCGGTGGTTTGTGCAAAAGAAGTAACGCTGCCTGTTAACAGGATTACGGCAAGAAGACTGTGCAGGATGATCTTAGAAATCATACAAATAGTTTTAGTGGTTAAGAATGAATCAAAGATATATGCAGCACATGCCGTTGTACTATCTCATTTCATGCAATAGTTGGTAAAATTTCTTCAACCTGTGGACAGCATTAAGCGGATTGCAGGTAATCAAGCGGAACGAGACCGAATTTTTTTCGGAAGCACTTGGTAAAATAAGAAGGGGTGCTGAATCCGCAGCTATAACTGATCTCGGTAATAGTACCGGATCCTTTTTGTAACAGTTCTTTTGCTTTGGCGAGCCTGAATTCTTTGACGAGTTCATTGGGTGAGTAACCGGTAAGGGCTGTTGTTTTCCGGTAGAATTGGGATTCACTCATGGCCAATGACCGGGCATAATCATTTACCTGTAATTCAGTATCGGTATATTTCTCTTCCAGTATATCAAACAGGGCGTTCAGCAGTTTTTCATCGTCCGCTGAAAGTGCAAAGAGATTGTTATGTGTTTTGTGCAGTAATTCTTTTGCGATAAGTTCTTTTACACCGGCGGTTATACTGATCTGTGTCTTATGGTTGAGGAAGGACATTCGTTGCAGCAGTTGTAATGTTTCACCAAATAATTTATCGTGTTGCGCAACCGGGTCGCCGGCCTGAATAGAGATGTGGTACTGATCAGTTGATGTGACCTGCAGTTTTTGCTGTATCGCAAGGGCCGCTGCGACAGCTTTACCTGCAGTGATAAAGGAACCAATGATCCGGTCTGTTTCCTGCAAAGCTTCCCGCCCGTCATGTGCAGCAATCTCATTACGGATAAGCTCGTTCTGTGCCTGCAGCAGTTGTGCCGCTGCTGCAGTGCCTGCCCGCTGCTGTACCAAAACCGGGTCGGGCAATTGCACCGACATGATCATCCGGTAGGAAGTATCATCAACAACCAAATGACCGGTATCGGTAAATTGTCCGCTATCGGGATCAGTAATCCGGCCGAGGAAGGCTTGTACAAGGCTAGGCTGAACTTCAATTATTTTATGGGGCAGCAGTCCATGTGAACGATTATGCAGTTCATATACTGTTTCCCTGGAAGGGGCTTCAATAAGACAGAACACATGTCCCCGTAGTTCGTCCACCCAATAAGTCAGGCACTTGCAGTTATGATCTTTTTCGAGGTAAACGTCCCGGCTATGTGCTTCTGCTACTTCTTTCGGATTGACTCCGGGAACAATATGAAGATCCATGTAAATGGGCATTGCTGAATATTATTTCTAAATCAAGATAATCATTTTACGGGCATCTTCCCGTGTTTGTGCAGCGGTCACGCAGATATGATTAACCACGTCTTATTGAAGAACTTTTTCGCCAACAAAAAATTCTTACCAACCATCGCTCTTAACCCGGTTTACTAATAACAGCATTTACTGCAACCGCTCAAAAAGGAAAAGTCCTTGTATCAAATTTTGTACATTCGGTAATGCAAATCAATAAACCCCTGACTGCCTTTATCAGTTTATTTCTGATTCCTTTTTCCTCCTTCTCTCAATCACCCGCAGGCAAGCTCTTTATCATTGGTGGTGGTGATCGTCCCCCGGCCCTGATGGAAGCGTTGGTAAAGGAAGCTGGTTTTGGAAAGAATGATTATGCCGTGGTGTTACCCATGTCGGGATCAAACCCGGATACCTCCTTTTATTATTTCAAAAGTGATTGGGATATAGCGACAGCAACCCCGATTTATAATCTCAACTTTTCGATGCTAAACAATACCGATCCTAAACGGCTTGACTCACTGAAGCATGCAAAGCTCGTATTTATAACGGGTGGCGACCAGGACCGGTTTATGAAGTCCGTGTGGAATACACCTGTTTATGCGGCAATTCATGAAGCGTATCAAAAAGGTGCCACCATTGCCGGCACCAGCGCCGGCGCCGCTGTAATGTGTGAACATATGATTACCGGCACCCAGTTGACAGATACAGTATACCGGGCCACCTTTCCCCGCCTGATCCAAAATAATGTGGAGTTTAAAACAGGACTTGGACTGATCAGCACCGCCATCATCGATCAGCATTTTATTGTACGCAGCCGGTATAACCGGTTGTTATCCGCAATTGCAGCTTACCCTGCACTTACCGGAATTGGTATTGATGAAGAGACCGCCGTAGTAGTGCAAGGTAATAAAGCCAGGGTGGTTGGCCTGCGGCAGGTAGTAGTATTTAAAAATCCCCGTAAGCTCAGGATTACAGAGGAAAAAAGGATCAGTTTTGCAGCCATGGATTTCTCCCTATTCACAGCCGGTGATGAGTTTACTATCACGGACAGAAATTAAGTACGGGGTAGTTTATTCCAGGTTAAAAATTCTTTCATTTGATTTAACATCCTACTGTCCTATTACGAAATGAAAAACCCGGTATATTTGTCGCTCAGTTTTTAAATCTCCCTCATGTTACGTTCTATTGCCCGCTGTATTGTTCTTGCTTTAACAGGTGTTTTTTCAGTGGTTTCCGTTTATGCCCAGGAGGTTAAAGAACCTAAACCCTGGTCGGAGGAATGGGCAAAACCATACGCACCATTTCGCATTGCGGGCAATCTTTATTATGTGGGCACCTATGACCTGGCCTGTTATCTCATTACCACCCCACAGGGATATATACTGATCAATACCGGGCTGGCGGCTTCCGTTACCCAGATCAAAGAAAATATCAGAGCACTTGGATTGAAGTATGCC
>JAEUVP010000066.1 GCA_016786805.1 Chitinophagaceae bacterium
CAACGATTCACATGAACTAGCAAAACAACTTTCACAGGATAAGCAATTTGATTTCTCCCTTCACCAGGGATCAGATGCTGGTTATATTGCCAGCGATTTTAAGCAGGACGGGCTCACGATTTCTTTCAGGATCAATAATACAGGCTTTAACCTGAACGTGGTGGGCCGGCATAATATGGAGAATGCTGTTGCCGCTGCCGCTATTGCTAACCAGTTGGGAGTGGAGCTTGCTGTTGCTGCGGCTGCATTGAAAAAATATGAAGGGATTTACCGCCGCCACCAGGTATTGGGCAACAAGCAGGGCGTCTGGGTGATTGATGACTATGCCCATAACCCGGTGAAATGTGCTGCGGCTATCCAAGCCTGCCAGCCTATAGCACCCAAAGTGATTGCCTGGTTCCAGCCACATGGATACGGGCCTACTAAATTCCTACGGAATGATTTTGTAGCAGAGATCGCCAACGTATTAAGACCGGAAGACGAGATATGGATGAGCGAGATCTTTTATGCAGGCGGCACTGCCGTGAAAGATATTTCTGCCAATGACCTTATCAATGACCTGAAGGCATTGCATAAACCCGCCTTTTTCGTGGAGAACAGGGATGATTTATTACCTGCACTCCGCTCACATTTCACCAGCGATTGCGTATTGCTACTAATGGGTGCAAGAGATCCCTCTTTAGAACAGTTTGCTAAAAAATTGTGGGCTGATCTTTGATTTTTTACACAGCGTATTCCACCACATTTTCTTTTGCTACGGGCAGGAACATGTACCAGCAAAGGGCCATGAGTAAGCTTGGTTCAGAGGAAAGATGATTTGTATTTGCAAATTGAACAGCCGGGCTTTCATCACTAACATTCAGTCCGCAAACCACGGAGGGGTTATTGATTGATTCTTTGTAGATCACCAATTCCGCCATCGGGTTATTATGAATGCTGTAATAGAAGCGTTCGTCATTCATATCAATAAAATGCTCTTTATTGTCATGCCCCAATTCGCCAATCTTGATTCCATATTCGCTTCTTAATACTGTTTTGTTGCGCAGGAAACCTTCTTTCCTGATTAGGAATACTCTTTTTTCTGTGGCAGATTCCACCCGGGCGGTATTCGAAAAAGGATGCAAGGTCAGTGTCAGGAGCTGCTTATCCTTATCCCATAAATGGTATACTTCATTGGCTGAAGTTGATTTGCTTTTTTCCCAACGCATAATAAAGAATTTAGGTAGGTGAATTTTGCAGTATAAATTACAACCCTTTTGCCCGGGGAAGCATGACTTGCTGAAAGTTAATGATAAGTTCATATTGGAAAGGAGACCGTGAAAAAACTGTGGGCAAATCCGGACATATTCACAACAGCAGACCTGCAAAAAGCGGCAAATCTTCTAAAATCATATCAAAACTAAAGATAGTTGTCAATTCTGACCATTATTGATCATCCGGTGCAGGATGAAATAACTAAGTACAATTAAGAGCAATAAGATCAGTATCGAAATATAAAGCCAGGGCTGGTCTTTGAGTTTCAACTTTTCCCGCCGTTGTTTCTTCTTTTCCGTTTTCTTTTTCAGGTCACGGTTCAGCATTTCCACCATATAGGATATCTGCTGCTTATCCTTGATTTCTTTCAGACCTTCCAGAGCATCATCAGCAAAATCATTATCCAGCAATTGTTTTTCCACCTCGTGTTTCTTTTCTTCCGGCAGTTTATCCTGCAGGTAAAGCAACAGGGTCTCCTGGTCAATATCAGTAGATAAATTAGATAATATGTCTTTCAGGTTATCAGCCATTGCTCAGTGGTCTTCTTTTTCATTTAGTTTACGTTCGATCCAGATCTTCAGGTTACGTTTACCATTTTGAATATAACTTTTTACCTGCAACATGGAAAAACCTGTTTGCTCCGTGATCTCCTGGTAACTTTTCTTTTCAAGATAAAACAAAGTTACACATTGCTGTTGCTCCCGGTTTAGCTCTTTAAGTCCCGCTTCCATCAGGTCCAGTGTATGATCATTCTGCAATAAGGCCTGCCGGTCCGTTTCCTCTTCCGGTGTGGCAGTAATTCTCTCTGTCAGTTCAGCAGGTATCTTACCCTGCCGGTCCCGCAGTTTCATCAGGCAGTGGTTTTTGGCCACCATATACAGCCAGGATTTGAAGTATTCCACTTTGTACTTGTGCAATTCCTGTATCACTTTCAGGAAAACCTGCTGCACACTGTCTTTGGCTTCCTCTTCATTTTTCAGGTATTTCATGCACACACCGAGCAGCAGCAGGGTATAGCGTTGCAGTAAGATACCCAGCCATTCATTATTGTGGTCGGCATGGAATTTTTCGAGCAGTTCCTGGTCGGTAATATGGTTGTACTTATCGCCGTTCACAAACGGAAAATAGCTATTTTGTTCTGATTAGATGCAACACAAAAATAATTTCATACCAAAACAAGTCAGATTGTATTAATTAATTTCGCCAAAAACAAGTTGTATGGAGTTTGCGATCGTTTCAGTACCTGCGGCACCTGTCCGCCGGAAGCCAAGGCACCAAAGAGAAATGGTGAACCAGTTACTATTTGGCGAAGCCGTGAATGTGCTCAATGAAAGAGGAAAGTTGTGGGTGAAGGTGTGCAGCCTGCATGATAATTATGAAGGCTGGATGACAAGAACCCTGCTGGAAGAAGCAACAGAAAACGAAGCGAAGGCTGATTCTTCCAATGTTATTTCCGGGGTGCTCAATACAATTACTGTTGCCGGTTCAGTTATGCAGATTCCCGCAGGGTCATTATTGCCTGCTTTTGATAGTAAGAAAGGTAAGCTCGGAAAGTTGGAGTATAGTTATGAAGGGGGCTATATTACCAAAGGGGAGCAGCAGCCGGGAACTGAATTACTTGAAAAGCTGACTATGCCATGGCTGAATGCTCCTTATCTCTGGGGAGGCCGTACTATTCTTGGTGTTGATTGCAGTGGTTTTGTCCAGGTCAACTATCGGATGCTGGGAATTGACTTGCCAAGAGATGCCTGGCAGCAGGCACAGGAAGGAACTGCTGTAAAAAAATTAAAAGAGGCACAGGCAGGTGATCTTGCTTTTTTCGATGATAAGGAAGAAATCGTTCATGTGGGGATACTGTTGGGTAATGACAAGATCATTCATGCATCCGGCCGGGTAAGGATTGACAGCATTGATAAAAAAGGCATCACAAGCTCCACCACAGGTGAAAGAACGCACCAGTTAAAGGCCATCCGCAGGTATTGGTAAGTAGGCTGTATTTTCAACGATAGAGAAACGGATGGTGATGGCAAATACATTCTCTGAATGATCTTTATTAGTGGCCCAGGCGACGGTGAGCGGGGACAATAACAGGTCTTTATAATAGTAATCCCTGATCTCTCCTGTTTGCTGATCCTGTAATTTTAGTTCCTTGTAGTTATCTCTCGTAAAGCCCCGTTTATACTGGCGGCAGAATTTTTCAAACTCTTGCTGCACATCTTTAATTCCATCCTTCCCTGCAGGGGCATAACCCACTAATTGGTACAGGAAAAAACTATAGGGCTGACCGGTTGAATCGACGGCTTCTTCCCGTTCTGCCAACACTACTTTGGTATAAGTGGCTTTAAAGAAAAAAGGTGAGTACGAATTATAGATCCCATCCAGGAAGAAAAGAGTGCTGTCAGTTTTTTTATGAATTGTTTTATTGATCAGCAGCGGGTCTTTCATTAGCTGATTCAGGAAGCTGCTGAATTCCTGCCGGAAAGGATCAGCCCGGTAATAGTTTTTGCTGATCTTATAGAATTGCTGGCTTTGTGCCTGCAGCGATATTAGAAGAACAAACAAAAAGTAAAGTTTCTTCATGTAATGAATCATTGATCAATATGAATGTATGAAAAGAAAGGAAGAGACAAATTACCTAACCCGTTAAAAAAAACCTTTAATCCATTTAACGATCATGGCATCCCATCCGAGCATTTTAAAAGCTGTATATAAAAGCACAATGGCAAATATTTTCTTCAAAGCTTCTGTATTGATCATCAGGGCGATCTTGCTCCCAAAATAACCGCCGGCTAAAAAACCCACAGCCAGCAATCCCACCACTTTCAGGTCAATTGGGGTACCCAGTTTCTGGCATTGCTGGTAATAATAGAAAGAAGCGAGAATAACTACTGGCATGGTCAATACGGCCAGCGAAGTACCCTGCGCCTGGTGTTGGGTATACCCCATGAATAAAACCAATATCGGTACCATGATGATACCACCACCCACACCCACCAATCCGCTCAGCACACCGGCAGCCAGGCCGATGGCAATCACTGTTATCAGCAGTTGTGCTGTCATATTTTTTTGCTGGTTGAGGTTCATGATTATTTGGCGAAATGCTCTTTGTAATAACCGATCGCATCCCTGATGATCCGGCAGGCTGTTTCTTTATCCTGGAAATTATCGATCTCCACTTTTTTATTTTCCAGGGCTTTGTATTGTTCAAAGAAATTGCGGAGCTCCAGTAAGAAATGGCCGGGCAGGTCCTCCATTTTTTTGTAATGATTGACAGAAGGGTCATGTGCAGCCACGGCAATGATCTTATCATCTTCCTGGCCATTATCGATCATTTGCATATTGCCGATCACT
>JAEUVP010000075.1 GCA_016786805.1 Chitinophagaceae bacterium
CGGTACCCGATAGAAAATCCAAAACCGGTATTCTTTTGAGATGACTGACCAACAGAAGACCCCTCGTAGGTCGGGTTGATCTCAGTAAGTCCTAACTGCGCATTCAATTGAAAAGAAACTTTATTCGCAAACTCATAACCAAATAACATATTAGCACCGGCATCCATGGGCTTTATATATACCACATTACCTGCATCACCTGCCTTTACATCTTTTTTAAAGACGATATCTTCCGACATACTGGAACCTCCGCCTTCATATTTAGATTTTCCACCTACACCGAATGCCACATAAGGACCAAAGCCGAGCAATAGATGACCGGAGCCCAATAACGGCCTGAAGATAAAATTTAAAGGAACCTCTACATAAGCGATACTCAGAGTGCCGTTTATGTTCTGTCCAAGAATCACATCCTTACTCTTTGCACCTTTGATTGTATATAGTACTCCCGGTTGAATATAAAACTGTGGTGCCACGGGTATTTCCACATTGATCCCGGCATTAAAACCAGTCAGCAGGTCATTTTCCAATTTATTACCATTTTCATCTTTACCGGTAATATTCTGAAAATTCACCCCGGCACGAATACCAAAACTCGTACGGCCAACCGGGCTTGTTTTCTGCTGCGCCTGTGCAAACATCCCCGCTCCTATCAACATTGTCATTAAGATAATTCTCTTTTTCATACTGTGTTTTTTATTAAATCCTGTTATTATTTTTTCCTAAAGCCTGCCGCTTATATCCGCACTTAATTATTTACCAGAGTTATTTGCTTCACTGGCAGCATCCGCTTTCATTTTTTCGTTTGCTGAAACAAGGAACTCTACCCGCCTGTTCTGCATCTGGCCGTCTGCTGTCGTATTAGTATACTTGGGCAGTTTTTCTCCATAACCAATAGTAGTAAGTCTTGCTGCAGCAATCACCACCCTGGAGGGAGATATGCCATATCCTGATAAATAAGAAGCTACAGATAAAGCTCTTCTTTCAGAAAGTTGCTGGTTGTAATTGACGGTACCTTTACTATCCGTATGACCCTGTATTTCGATATTTGTATCCGGGTACTTCTGCAGGATACTGACTAATTTATCAAGGTTCACCCGGGCTTCTGTAGAAAGGTTTGACTGGTCAAAGCCAAACAGTATCTTATTATTAAATTCAATGACGATACCTTCACCCACCCGCACTACTTCAGCATCCGGGATATCTTTTTTGATTTCTTCTGCTTGCTTATCCATTTTGCGGCCAATCACTGCCCCTGTAACTCCTCCCACTGTAGCCCCGATTATGGCACCCAGCACTGTATTACCTGTTGCCTTACCGATAACAGCTCCCACCACGCCGCCACTTGCTGTTCCTATCACAGCACCTTTTTGTGTTTTATTCATTGTTTTGCACCCAAAAGAAAGAATGGCGATCAATAAGAGAGATGTAAATAAAATTTTCATTGTGTTTGATTAATAGATGACTGGTTAGTATAGTTCAACCAGGATGTAAAGGTGCAGCTATCTGGATCTGTAAGTGTTACACATCAGGCGGAATAAGTTATATCATTCACATACCCGGCAGGTAGATCATTCGTAACTATTCATAGTAATCCCTGTAACATACTACTGTATTATTCAGTACAGCGCTACAAAGCCATTTACTTTATAGGCTTATAATATTTCAATGCCTGCGGCATATTGGCATTAAGATTAGCGATCCTTGTTGCATCGGATGGGTGACTGCTTAAGAAAGCAGGAGGCTTTGCCCCGCCGGCAGCAGCCATTCTTTCCCAGAAAGGAATAGCTTCCTGTGGATTGTAACCGGCCATGGCGGCAAAATACAAACCGAATTTATCTGCTTCTGATTCCTGCTTGCGGGAAAAAGGAAGTATTCCACCCACGGAGCTTCCCACATTATACGCCGTTAAAAAAAGGTTCTGTGTTTCTGCGGGTTTATTGGCCACGGCCATCTGTAAGGCAGCTCCGCCCATTTGTTGTAATAATCCCTGGCTTACTCTTTCGCTGCCATGTTGAGCTATCGCATGTGCAATTTCATGCCCTAATACAATCGCTAAAGAGGCTTCATTCTGTGTGATAGGCAACAAGCCTGTGTACACTACTACTTTTCCACCGGGCATACACCAGGCATTGGCTTCTTTATTGTCGATCAGGTTAAATTCCCATTGGTATCCTTCCAGTATGGAAGGCTGGCCTTTGCCATCATAATAAGTTTTAATAGCCGCCGCAATACGGGTTCCTGCACGCCGCACCATTTCAGCATCCCTGTTATTACTCACTGCGACTACTTTATTATCATTCAGGAAAGTTTGATATTCCTGTTTCGCCATGGTTTGCAATTCTGTCTCGGATACAAGACTCAGTTGTTTACGGCCTGTTACCAGGTTCTCAGAGCAACTGGTAAGGACAAAAGAAAACAAAAGAGCCAATACTATCTTTTTCATGTTTACTGATTTTTTAAATACACTTTTATACATGCTTCGCTAATAAACAAAGATGCACCTGTGCATACCGGTAAATGTTACAGGATTGCCCGGAATAGTTGTATGATTCACAGTTTGCGGGAAAAGGCAGGAGTATAATTATTACTGCAGGTTTCGCCTGAACGAAAAGTGAGTTTTAGGGAACGACAATATAAATCTTGTACCCCTTCCTTCCTCTGATTCAACTTCAACCTTTACTTTATTGGCCTTAAGAATAGCCAAGGTTGCCGACAACCCGATACCAAGACCGTTTTTCTTCCGGGTAAAATAAGGAGTGAATATGAGTTGAAGATTTTCATTACTTATCCCGCACCCGTTATCTTCAATCTTCAACACACACTTATCATTCACTGTTGTGGTGGATATCCTCAGCTGTCCATTTTTCCCTTCCATAGCATCAATGGCATTGATGATAATATTTGTCAAAGCAATTTTCATTTTCGGTTTATTGAAAAGCCGCTGATCCTCGTATGACGCATATTGTTTACAGACAGTAATATTCTTTAGTGCAATGCGATCGGCTGCCAGTATCAAAACTTCATCCAGCAACTGGTGCACGGAATGATCCTCCGACCGGGCCGCTTCAGTATGCCCAAAACTGATCAGCTCACTTACCAATTCGTTCACCCGCAGTGATGCCCTCATAATTGTGTCCAGGTAAAATTGCGGGGCATCCTCCTTCACCAGCCGCTTGAGCATTTCCACCGCGAGGCTTATGTTAGTTAAGGGATTTCGGATCTCGTGTGCCTGTGTCGCGATGAATAACAATGGCTGCTGTTCATGAATGGCCGGTGTGGCTGATGGGTATTGTTGCAGGGCAGGTGAATATACAGGAGACCCGGAATGAATAGTGGTGGTGTCGGGGTTCATTTGCGGTGGTAGTTTAGTTGACTGTGAAGAAGAAACGAAATCTCCATGAAGATGCAACTGTTTCTCAACAAAAATGTTACATGCATCTGCTTATTAATTGTATAATTCACAGATTTACCCTGCTGAGACAGCATCGTAAAATACTCGGGGCTCCTTAATTATTTTTTGGAAAGGATTCATATTTTCTGGAAGGAGAATGATCTGCGCAGGAAATGAATTTTTATAAATGCCTGTTGCTCCCGGAACTGAGCCAGTTCTGTATCATTTTCAGTAGTGCATCCAGTTCAAATGGCTTTACGATATAATCATCCGCACCAAGCCCTAATGCCTCTGTCCTGTCCACCTGTTCAGACATGGAAGTGCTGAAAATAAAAGGTATCTGGTGTGTCTGGGCTGTTTCTAACAATACATGCAGTACTTCGTAACCATCCATCTCAGGCATCAAAACATCACAGAGAATCAGGTCCGGCAAATGTTCCTTTGCCATGTCAACCCCTCTTACGCCATTGACAGCAACAATTATTCTGTATCCTTCCAGCTCAAGGTATTCTGTCAGGTTTTCAAGAATATCACTATTGTCTTCTATGAGAAGAATTGTTTTCATTGCCTTGTAATAGCATAACTGTAAAAAATACAGGTCTTTAATTCAATTTGCACAGAAGGAGAACCGCCGGATGTCCTTATTTACCTGTAAACTGCTGCGGTAATAACGATTTGAAATATTGCCCATAAAGTTTGTATGGCCTTTACTCAATTACTAAAGGTAATTGGTTATTGGAAGAAGTGCGTTTTATTTTACAAGTGGAAAAGCCCGGCGACATAACGCAGGCAGCAGTATTTACCATTAATTTTACCAAAACAAGCTTTATGAGATATCCCTTGCTCTTTTGCAGCCTGCTGCTGATTTGTATTGCTGCAGCCGGGCAACAACCACCCAAAGCAGGCAGCTATATTGTTCCTGATTCGGTGAAAGCTACCGGGCTGTATACAGAAGTTATTGTTCATAAAAACAAGGGAGCTAAGAAGGCAACTGCTTCCCTGGCTGTTGACCAAACGATTTTATCCCTGCAGGAAAGAAAAGGAATAAAAAGCATACAATTCTCCTTTCCCAATAATGGAACCGCAATAACGAGTGCTCCCGGCGGTACATTAAGCGGCAGCACTTATACAGTAGCCTATGACTGGGCCTATGATCAAAAATATTCTTTCCTGGTGATGCAGGCTACAGACTCCGCTTCAAAGAAAGCGATCTATTCTGGCTATGTTTATGTTCCGGTCATCAATAAATGGAAGCTGATCGGCACCTTTTCAACCATGTCACCGAATACTATCGCAACTTTTTTGGCAGTTGACAACCAACAAAAAGAATATACTATTTCATTCAGTAACCGCTGGCTATTGCGCAGTAATAACAGTTGGAAAGCTCTCGATTCACAAGCAGTCAAACCTCCCGTACTTCGGCCCTTTAGTAATATGGACAGCCTTGCACAGCAGCAGGCAGAAGAGAAAACACTGAATGCAAAACTCCCTAAAGACAGCGTCATTTATAAAGAAGGTATTTTTTACCAATTGCTGAAAGAGGGAACCGATCCGCAGGTAAATCTTACAGATACCGTAGTGGTGCAATATAAAGGCTGGCTCCATAGCGATGGCAGTGTATTTGACCAGACCAAAGAAAAGCCGGCCACTTTCCCGCTAAGCCGGTTAATAAAAGGCTGGCAGCTGGCGGTGCCACACTGCAGGGTTGGCGGACTAATCCGAATATATATTCCGTCGGGACTGGCCTATGGTATCCGGACTTTTGCAACAACCATTCCTCCCAACAGTACACTGGTATTTAATGTGGAAGTACTGGAAGCAAGAGTAAAATAAATGTCTGCTAAGGGAACCTTTGATTTTTGCATTTGTCATCACTTTGTAAGGATGGGAACGATTAAGAAGCAATTTCTTCAGAATCTTATCCTATGTGATCTCATTTTTAATCGTTGACAAAACGTTACTATAATATTGAATTAAAGTCATGATCTTGTCTGACAAGTATCAAGAACTTTTCCTTCTTAATAACCTATCTTAATGAAAATACAAGAT
>JAEUVP010000104.1 GCA_016786805.1 Chitinophagaceae bacterium
GGTAGCTGGGTGGCGGAAAAAGATGCGACTGGAAAAACAACCGTGGCTGCCAGTCCCGGCCTGTTTGGCACCTGGCCCATGATTGATTATTGCCGGGGGTATGCTTACCTGGTTTTCGTGAAAAACCTGCTGGGCGAGGAAAGGGCCAATGCACATGAGCAGCTAAAACAAACGGTTGACGAACAAATTCGGGCCACTTGTCGTTAATTAAGGCGAAACCATTTTTGTTCACTCTATCTTCAGCTTTCAAAAACACACAACCATGCAAAAGATTAGCTTTTTTTCACTGGCCCTGCTGGGAGCTTCATTGACCGCTACGGCACAAACGACCAAGATCGATGTGCAAAAAGGCCAGAAATACCTGGTGGAAACTTCTACCAAATTAACCAGTTCTGCCGAAGTAATGGGGCAGACCATGGAAAATAATACCGACTCCAAATCCACCACCCGGTACGAAATACTGGCAACCGGCCAGGAAGGGATCAACCTTCAATCTACGGTTACTAAAATGGCGGTAACAGCCAGCGCTATGGGGCAGGATATGAGTTATGACAGCGATAAAACAGATAATTCAGGTCCATTAGCAGACATGCTTTCGGCTATGCTTAATAAAGCAAATACCCTGCAACTGAATGACAAGGGGCTGATCACCAAACAGGACCAGGAAGGAAACAGCACACAGTCAGCACTTACGAACGGAGCTGCGGTAACAGTAACAACAGACCTGTTTATCCCTGCCCTGATCGGTAAAGAACTGAAAACGGGTGACAACTTTACGGATACATTTACCATAAAGAAAGAAAAATATGATTCCCGTGATTCCGGAACTTATACCGTTAAAGCAATTGAGAACGGGCTGGCCACCATTTCTTACAGCGGCACCCAGGTGGTCAATGCTGTAATGGAACAAATGGGAATGGAAATGAACAGCTACAGTAACAACACGGTGAAATCAGATCTGTATGTAGATATTAAAACCGGGCTTGTTTTATTAAAGTCAAGCACTATTGAATCCAGTACCACGATCGAAGCAGGAGGCATGAGCATTCCTGCCACCGGGAAAACGATCATCAATGTAAAAGTATCACCGGAGAAATAAAATCACCCGGCATAAGACTTTATTGCAAAGCGTAAAAAGGATTGGTAACTTCAGTGTACCAATCCTTTTTTATGTACGAACACAAATCTGATCCCTTAGTACCCGTCAACGTTTTTTACCGTCGTGTATTCCGGAACCTGATGATCGCCTCCGTGATTATTCTTATCTGTTTGGCGATAGGCGTCCTTGGTTATCATTATACGGCCCATATTCCCTGGCTGGATGCCCTGCATAATGCATCGATGATCTTAAGTGGTATGGGTCCGGTGGTGGAAATCACTACTGTCAGCGGTAAATGGTTCTCCTCTATTTATGCTTTATTCAGTGGTGTGGTCTTTATCACCAATGTGGGTATTATACTGGCACCGGCGGTGCATCGTTTGTTTCACCGGCTGAATTTGGAAGATGATGATTGATCAAAACCCTTTCAACTCCGGGGCAGATTCACTTTTCACCAGCACCACTTTGCTGCGGTCGGCCTTATAGACAGATTCATAAAATTTTACCAGTTCATTATAAGCCGTTGGCGGAAAACGTCCGCTGTAATGTTCATAGCTGCGGAAATAACTGATCTTATCGCCAGACAGTTTCACAGATGCCGTATATTTTCCAAATGGTGATTCGATCTTTATATCTGCAGGGATTGATTCCGGGGTATACCCTGCTGGTATCTTTATCGTGGCGGTATCCACATCTTTAAATTCAAAATCAAGCACCAGGTCATAGGTCCTTTTTTCAGCCGCTTTTAATTTCCGGTGCGTACGGGTAAAAATATTAGGGATCACAAAAAAACGTTTGCCGCTAACAGTGGCATAGTTGCTCGCCACCAGGTCCAGTGTTTCATTGATCTCCGGCAGTTTGTCTTTCTGTTCTTTATAATTAAAACTCTTTACATCATACGTAGCCAGTTCAATATCTTCTTTCAGGAACTCCATCAGCTTATCTTTTGATAAGCCATTGAT
>JAEUVP010000107.1 GCA_016786805.1 Chitinophagaceae bacterium
CTTGTCGAGCAGGTTTTTTGCATAGATGGAACCACTGGCACCGGTGATGGCAATAACTATTTTTTTCATGCTGTTATAACTGTTCAAAGCGGCTAAAAGTTGAGGGAAGTTAGCTGAATTTGCGCAAACGTTTGCTTATGATCCTTGTAGTTGTAAATCTACAAGCCTTGTTTAATTTAACTACAAAGATCATTGTTGAGCCATTGAGGTCAATCAAATATTCTCATTTCCTGCTGTTTATTAGTCATTTCGGCCAAAAAATTACAGCCAAATGTTTTGTGTTATGATATTAATAACGATATTAGCAATGAATTTTCATAGGATAAGGTTTAATGGTTAATGGTTTTTGATTAGGGCCCCCGACTTTCGAGTCGGGGTTCTTTTTTGCCCAACGAGTTTAAGGTTCTGATATTCCCATAAAAAAGCATCCCGGTTACTACCGGGATGCTTTTCTTTTTTTTAAGGGCTTAATAAGTTAAAACGCCTTGGGTTGTTTGGCCGGTTTGGCGGGTTGCTGGGTATTGGAATTACCCATATTTTCCAGTATCCAGTTGGTCATTTTACTCCAGAGATGGAACGTGGTATTATCCAGTCCCCCTGATATGCCGTGATTCTTGTTGGGATAATAAGCACTTTCAAAATCAATATTGCTTTTTACCAGGGCGGTGATCATTTGTGTGGCATTCTGAAAATGCACATTATCATCTGCCGTGCCATGAACGATCAGGTATTTCCCTTTGATCTTATCGGTAAAATTGATCGGTGAGTTATCATCGTAGCCTTTTGCATTTTCCTGTGGCGTCCGCATATACCGTTCTGTATAGATATTATCATAGAAACGCCAGTTGGTAACAGGTGCAACAGATACAGCAGCGCTGAACACATCATTGCCTTTGGTGATCGCTAAGGCACTCATGAAACCACCATAGCTCCAGCCCCAGTGACCGATATTGTCTTTATCCACAAAAGACATATTGCCGAGGTATTTAGCCGCATCGATCTGGTCTTCGATCTCAAACTTGCCCAATTGCAGGTAGGTTTTCTTTTTAAATTCTTCGCCGCGGTAACCGGTACCGGTATTGTCAACACTCACCACAATGAAACCTTTTTGTGCCAGCAACTGGTGCCACATACTTACGGCACCAAAACGGTTGGCTACCTGTTGTGAACCCGGGCCACCATAGTTGCAGAACAAAACCGGATATTTTTTGGAAGCATCGAAATTAGCAGGTTTCAGCATCCAGCCGTTGAGGGTATCGCCTTTGCTGTTCGGTACTCGAATGAATTCTGCTTTACCGATAGCATATTCATCCAGTTTTGTTTTCAGTTTGTTGTTTTCATTCAATGTCTTTACCAGTTTGGCACTGATATTTTTCTTTTTATCAACCACAATATCATTCAGCGTTACCACCTGCGGTGTATTGAGATCGGAGCGGTAATCCTGGAACTGTGTAAAGCTTTCGTTTAATTCAGTGCGATGCCATGCTTCACCCTGTGTGAGCTGGTAAGTTTTCTTTCCGGTGAAATCGGTTACAAACAGGTTGCGGTCCATCGGGCGGGGATAGGCCATTGTATAATAAATGCGTTTGTTCACTTCATCCACGCCATTCACTTCTGTTATTTCATAATTGCCTTTGGTGAGCTGAGTTTTTGTTTTACCATCCAGGCTGTAGAGGTATAAATGACGATAGCCATTCATTTCACTGGTAAAAAGATAATTCTTACCATCCTTCAGGAACCACCAGTCATCATTGATCTCCACAAAGTATTTATTTTTCTCTTCGTATAAAACTGAACTGGCACCTGTTTGAGCATTCGTTTGTAACAGTTTCAGGTCATCCTGGTGACGGTTCATCCAGTACACTACCAGGTTGTTATCATCTTTGGTCCATTTGATGCGGGGAATATAGATATCACCCTGTTCGTATTGCGCCTTTACATCCTTGTTATTTGCTACGTCGTAAATATGTATTTCCACTTTGGAATTTTCTTCACCGGCTTTGGGGTATTTATAAGTGTATTGCTTGTTATATGTATTGTCAAATTGGGTGAACTGGTATTCCTTCACTTTGCTTTCATCAAAACGGTAATAAGCAATATAATTTCCTTTCGGGCTCCATTCATAAGCACGGGTGAATTCAAATTCTTCTTCGTATACCCAGTCGCAGTTGCCGTTGATGATCTCATTCCACTTACCATCCGTGGTAACAGCTCTTGAACTGCCGGTGGCAATATCGTAGAGGTAAAGATTGTTATTCTTTACATAGGCTATTTTACTGCCATCAGGGGAAAAGCTGGGGTGCAGGACTTTCTCTGCATCCAGCTTCTTTGTTTTTTTGGCAATGATGTCATGCAGGTAAGCCGTGGCTTTGGAAGAACGGCGGTAAATGGACTCACGGCCGGTGAAAACCAGTACTCTTTTTTTATCATCACTTACTAAATGATCGCCCAGCGGAATGGGTTTCCCGGCTTCATCCTTTACATCACTGGCCTTAACAAGGCTGTCAATATCTTCCCCGGCAAAACCGGGAACAAACTCGCCGCGGAAAGTACCTTTCTTATAAATGTCTTCGAGAGTGATCTGTTTTTGCTGGGCAACTGCCAGTACAGGGATCAAAAACAGCAGCAGAAATAGCTTACGCATCATGATTGATTTTTAGACTATAAATGTAATGGAAACAAGTCAAAAGGACTTGCCGTACAAATAAAAAGACGGAACCCACAAAGGTGGTTCCGTCCTATAGAAAGTAAGAGCATTTTACTTTGTTTCAGCCATATCAGGGATTGCTTCCACTTTGTATTCCCCGGCATCCAGTTTTTTCTTGGTTTCGGAAAAGGCTTTCAGTGTCAGTTCAATATCCTCGTCATTATGAATGGCAGAAGGAATGAGGCGGTAAATGATATGTCCTTTTGGAATAACAGGATATACCACGATAGAAGCGAAGATGCCATAATTCTCCCGCAGGTCCATCACCATCGCTGTAGCTTCAGGCACATCACCTTTCATATACACGGGTGTAACTACTGAATCAGTATTGCCAATATCAAATCCTCTTTCTTTTAAACCATTCTGCAGTTTTGTAGCATTGCTCCAGAGATTGGCCTTCAGTTCAGGATGATTACGCAGCAGTTCCAGCCGTTTCAGGTTACCCACCACTAATGGCATCGGTAAACTCTTGGCGAATATTTGTGAACGGATATTATAGCGGATAAAATCAATGATCTTTTTATCACCGGCTACAAATGCACCGATAGAAGCCATTGATTTGGCAAACGTGGAGAAATAAAGATCAATTTTATCCTGTACACCTTGTTCTTCACCGGCACCGGCACCTGTTTTTCCCAATGTTCCAAAACCATGTGCATCATCCACTAATAAACGGAACTGGTATTTATCTTTTAACGCAGCGATCTCTTTTAATTTACCCTGGTCACCAGCCATACCAAATACACCTTCCGTGATCACCAATATTCCACCGGCTTTTTGTTTTTCTATTAACGCAGTTGCTCTTTGTAATTGTTTTTCGCAATCTTCCAGGTCATTATGCTTGAATACATAGCGGTGGCCGGGATGTAAACGAACGCCATCAATGATACAGGCATGGCTTTCGGCATCATATACGATCACATCATGACGGCTGCACAGCACATCAATGATGCTGACCATTCCCTGGTAACCATAGTTCAGCAGGGCAGCATCTTCTTTTTGTTCAAAAGCAGCTAATTCGGCTTCTAGTTGTTCATGCAGGTTACTGTTGCCACTCATCATCCGGGCACCCATCGGGTAGGCAAGGCCATAATCGGCAGTGCCTTGTGTGTCTGCTTTCCTTACTTCAGGATGGTTAGCGAGGCCAAGATAATTGTTCAGGCTCCATACGATCATGTCTTTGCCACGGAATTTCATGCGGCTGCTGATATCACCTTCCAGTTTTGGGAAAGCAAAATAGCCATGAGCCCTTTCACGGTGCTGGCCAAGCGGGCCTGCATTCTTCAATAAACGTTCAAAAATATCTGCCATATTATTTGTTTGTTACCTGTGAATAAACTGGCGCAAAGGTAAGGTTTTCAGCGTTTTGGAGAGCATGAACTTTAATAACCTTAGTAGTTTGGGAATGAGAGATTTAGCAAATTGCTTCCCGGTTTTATACCTGCTGGTGGGTATTGTTATGGCCTGGCTATTCACTATGTTTACACGAATAAAAACTTCACAATGAAAAAATCCGGACTACTCGTGGTTGCCTTACTGGCAACTGTACTCACCAACTTTATTATTGCTCAAAAAACGCCTGTTAAAGTCATCACTTTGCAAATGCCCGGCGAGGATGGCAGCAATGCCGGTGCCGTGGTATGGCACCCCACACTAAAGAGATATTATACATCCATGATCGGGAATGCCATATACCCATTGGCGATGTTTGATGCCAAAGGAAAAATGATCGGCGAAGAAACGGAAGCGGGTCATGACTTGCGGGGTATGTGGTTTAACCCGGCTACAAAAAATATTGAATTCAATTGTTACGATGAGGGAGGCATTGGACACCTCGTTCTTGATAAGGACGGTACAGTTTCAGAAGCTTTGATCGACGTGGAAGGAATGAACCAGCCCACTGCCCAATCAGTCGGAGTATATTATAAAAATGGTAACCGGGTTTTATATTTTAATGAATTAGCAGAGGCCGTGTTGTATGATAGTAAAACAGGTGAATCAGTTAAAACGCTTGTAAAGATTTACCTGGGATGCAAAACCAAACAAGAAGCAGACGAACAAACAGAGGATGATCTGTTGGATGAGGAAGAGATACGGAATGTGTCCACTGTGCAATACACAGGAATCGCCAAACAGGAACTCGCTATCCTGAATGTAGAAGACCATAAAATAGAACTCTATGATCAGAAAACAGGGTTAATGACCCGGGAGATCAAGTTGCCCGAAGAACTTTCGCTGCAGCTGAACTTCAACTTTTGCTATAATAATGGTATCTGGTGGTTCTTTAATAAGGAAGCCAGGGAGTGGGTTGGTTATAAATAATTATACCAGTTGAAAATTTTTAATCCTGAATAAACGCCGTTTTATTCAGGGTTCTTTTTTGGACAAAAAAATCCCGTCTGCTTTCGCAAACGGGATTTTTATAAGCAATTGGTTTGTTGCAGTAGCGATTATGGGAAGATCCCCAGTTCAGCGTAGCTGGTGCCCACCTTGTTGATCGCAACAACATAAGCCGCTGTACGCATGTCCGGAATCTCGGGATTTGCTTTCCAGGCATTCATGATCTCGTGTGTGGCAGAGATCATGGTTTCTTCCAGCCCGCTGTACACCAGGTCCACTTCATCAGCTCCGTGTACGATATACTCTTTATCTTTTTCACTCATCTTTTTACCAGACAATGATTCCATCTGGTTAACGATCTGTGTATTCATGTTCTCATTGAAACGTTTTTCCATTCTTCCGTAACGGACATGGCTCAGGTTTTTCAACCATTCAAAATAAGAAACAGTAACACCACCTGCGTTCAGGTACATATCCGGAACCACGATAATTCCTTTTTTAGCAAACACATCATCAGCATCGGGAGTCAACGGTCCATTGGCAGCTTCACCGATCAGTTTGGCTTTAACCCTTGGGGCATTCTCCCCATCAATCACATTTTCTAAGGCCGCAGGAATAAGAATATCACATTCCATTTCCAGTGCATCTGTATTCTTTGCAAAATTGGTAGCTCCCGGGAAATTCAAAATAGAACCGGTTGCTTTGCGGTGATTGAAGACAGCATCCACATCCAGTCCCTTATCATTCATGATAGATCCTTCGTATTCAGCCAAACCAATGATAATAGCACCTGCATCCTGGAAGAATTTAGCAGAGTGGTATCCCACATTACCCAATCCCTGTACCACCACTCTTTTACCTTCCACACCTACCGGCATGCCAAGACGTTTCATTACATCCGGCATATTACACACTTCACGCAGCCCGAAGAAAACGCCCAGGCCTGTTGCTTCGCGACGGCCACGGACACCGCCTTGTGTTACCGGTTTACCCGTTACACAACCAGCAGCATCAATTTCACCCGGGTGCATGGCACTGTAGGTATCGAGTATCCAGGCCATTTCTCTTTCGCCCGTTCCGTAATCAGGAGCAGGAACATCTGTTCCCGGCCCGATAAATTTTTTCTTAATCAGTTCTGCTGTATAACGGCGGGTGATTTTCTCCAGTTCGTAAGGAGAGTATTTTCTTGGATTGATCTTGATACCACCTTTGGCACCACCAAATGGCACATTCACAATGGCACATTTATAGGTCATCAAAGCAGCAAGTGCCATTACTTCGTCCTGGTTCACTTCTGCCGCAAAACGGATACCGCCTTTGCAAGGTGTTTTGTGATGGGAGTGCTGTACCCGGTATGCTTCGATCACTTCAATACTTCCATCATCTCTTTTTAATGGAAAACGCATTTGGAAAACAGCGTTACATTCCCTGATCTGTTCAAGGATACCCGGATCCCATTTTGTGAATTTGGAGGCTTTGTCAAAGCTTCTTTCGACAGCGCCGAAGAAACTGTAATGTTTGTCTGACATGAGTTGAAATTTAATTTAGCAATTTGCAATCGTTGATATAAGCAGAAATAATACCTGTGAAGCAGGGCATTATTTCATAAAGGGAGATTAATTTTCTTTTTCCAGTTTGCTGATCTTGCGATCCAGTCTTACCACGTACAGCACCAGGCCAATCAGGATGGTGAGCATAACGGCCACCACCACATAGATCCTTCCGTTGCTGCGCATCTGGTCGGCCATTTCCACGGGCTTACCCTGTGCAAAACTGGCAACAGACAACAATAGTATGGTCAAAAGCAGTGTTATCTTTTTAAGAATACTCATTGCATCATCTTTTTTTCTTTAAGTAAGCTCAAACGTATTTTGATCGTGGTGATCCAGACCGCTAATAACGTCCAGCCAATAACGGCCGGGTAAAAAACGATCCGCATACTGCTATCTATATCGCTTGTATTGAGTGCAGGGTTTCCTTCCCGTCCGGGGTGCAGGCTCGGTAATATCCTGGGAAGTATCCAGATGGAGGGGAAAAGCATCGCATAAGCAAAGATGTTGTACACCGCACTGATCCTTGCCCTTTTGTCCATATCATTAATAGAATCACGGAGCACCAGGTAGGCAAAATAGATCAGCAGGCCAATAGCGGCCCCGATCAGTTTGGGCTCTCTTGCCAGTGCACTGAAAGATTCAAAGGCAGGATTGTTAGGGTCAGCCCAGGTATAACTCATCCAGATGGCCCCGGTCACATAACCCAGTATGCCCATTACAATACCCACCACGGCATACTGTCGGGCATAGATATCGTACTTATGGTTAAAGGTCCGCAGGTAACGAACCGCATTCACCACCGAAATGGTAAACAGGATCATCATCGCAAACCACATACAAACATGGAAATATAAATT
>JAEUVP010000171.1 GCA_016786805.1 Chitinophagaceae bacterium
ACAGCCGGTTCTTTTACGTATAACCTTGTTAGTGTTATGGACGGAACTGCAACGGCCTGTAGCCAGGGTCAGACTGGTAGTGTTGTTATTGTTGTTAACCCACTGCCCACTGCTTCGATTACAGGTACAACAATCATTTGCCAGTCTTCCCCTTCACCCGTTATAACATTTACTGGTGCAACAGGAACAGCTCCCTATACTTTTATATATACGATCAATGGCGGGGCCAGCCAGTCTGTGACAACTGGTAGCGGAAATTCAGTTACGGTATCTGTTCCAACTGGTTCAGCCGGTACTTTTATTTATGACCTCGTAAGTGTGACAGATGCCAGTAACACGATATGTACACAATTACAAACAGGTTCAGCGACGGTTTTAATTCATCCGCTGCCATCGCCGGGTTTTAATTTATCCGCTCCCTTATGCCAGTCTGGTACTATTGATTTTACAGATGTATCCACAGCCAACGTAGGGTCGCTGACAAGCTGGTCGTGGAATTTTAATGACCCTGCCAGTGGTACTGCAAATACATCAGTGCTTCAGCATCCTTCACATATTTTTAGTGCGGCCGGTTCTTATGCAGTCAGCCTTAAAGTCACTAACAGTGAAGGTTGTACCAGTACAAATTATATCCGGCCGGTCATTATCAATCCAAAACCGGTAGCTGGTTTTATTATTCCTGATGTTTGCCTGAATGATACCTATGCGCAATTCACAGATACCAGTACAGTAACGGTACCTTCATCTGTTACAGTGTGGCAATGGAATTTTGGAGATCCTGGGAGTGGTATTAACAATACTTCAGCAGCACAAAACCCGCAGCATAGTTATAGCGCCATTGGCAGTTATAATGTGGAGCTGATCGTGACCAGTAACTATGGTTGTAAGGATACAATACAGCAAGCCCTTTTTGTGAATGGGAGTTTCCCCGCAGCTAATTTTACGGTGATCAACCCAACAACACTTTGTGCCAACGATTCAGTGGCTATCATGGAAGCTTCTACTGTCTTTCCCGGTAGTATTACGAAAGTGGAGATATACTGGGATAATACTGGCCAACCCGCCATTTTTGATACGGACGATGTGCCGTTCACTGGTAAAGTGTATAAACATCTCTATCCGAATTTTCAAACACCACTTACCAGGACGTATACGATCAGGTACCGTGCCTATTCCGGAGGTGTTTGTGTAAATGACAAGATCAGTACTATTACTGTGAATGCAGCTCCGAAGGTTCAGTTCAATGCAATGAATGATGTTTGCCTGGATGCTATTCCTTTCCAGGTCACCCAGGGCAGTGAAATTGGCGGTGTTCCCGGTAGTGGCGTTTATAGTGGCCCCGGTGTTTCACCAGCAGGAATTTTTAACCCGGCTGCTGTTGGACCGGGTGTATATACCTTACGCTATACATTTACTTCAACTGCAGGGGGCTGCTCTGATAGTTTATCACAAACGATAAAAGTACTGGCTCCGCCCGTAGCTGATTTTTCGGTGAGCTTACCAATCTGCGAAACAAAGACCATTACGTTCTCACAATCATCTGTAACACCTGAAGGAATACTTACTTCCTGGAGCTGGGATTTTGGGGATGGCTCACCCATTTTGATTTCAGCTACCGGGAATCCTGTTACACATATTTATTCCAGCTGGGGAAACTATGATGTTAAATTAAAAGTTACAACCAGTAATGGCTGTGTTAGTACTGAGAGAGTGATCCGGGTTACCGTGCAGCCGCAACCACAACCGGGTTTCACAATACCTGCCAGTATCTGTTTGCCCAATGCAACAGCCCATTTCACTAACCTGTCAACTATTGCTGACGGTACACAAAGCCTGTTTACTTATCTGTGGAATTTTGGCGATCCCGGCAGCGGCACCGTAAATAATTCAACAGGGATAAATCCTTCACATACTTATGTAACAACGGGACCTTTTATCGTGAACCTGCAGGTAACAAGTGGTGCCGGGTGTGTGGAGGCCGTATCAATTCCGCTTAATACTATACATGATCAGCCATTAGCAGACTTCCGTATTGACAGAGCAGAAGTATGCCTTGGGGAAGAGTTCCTGTTTACAGATAATACCAACCCGATGGGTGGTATTACCAACCAATGGAACTGGACAATGGGAGATGGGAGCAACAGAAACACTTCATCGGTAAATTATACCTACTCAACTCCCGGAACATACAACGTGAGTTTATATACGGTGAACAATTTTGGATGCCGCAGTACAACATATACAATGCCGGTAACCGTTCATCCTTATCCTGTTGTGGATGCCGGGCCTGACAGGTTGGTGCTGGAAGGCGGAAGGATCGTATTGCAACCTGTTGTAACCGGTAACGACCTTCATTATTTATGGACACCTAATTTATATTTTGCAGGAAGTAATGCTGTTGCCATGCCAACAGTGAACGGGGTGGATGATATCACATATACGCTGACCGTTACGGCAAGAGGCGGTTGTGCGGCATCCGACCAGGTATTTATTAAAGTATTGAAGAAGCCGCAAATTCCAAACATCTTCAGTCCGAATGGTGATGGTGTGCATGACCGCTGGGTGATCCCATATCTTGAAAGTTATCCCGGGTGCACCATTGATATCTATAACAGGTATGGCCAATTGGTCTATCATGCAGTGAACTACCTGGCACCCTGGGATGGAAAAACAAATGGTAAAGATGTTCCGGTGGGAACGTACTACTATGTCATTGATCCGAAGAATGGCCGAAATAAAATCGCCGGGTATGTAGATGTGATCAGGTAAATTTTTGTTAGAGGCGAACGATCTTCTTTGCTTTAATGCCTCTCAACTGGTTAAGTGCTTTGCTGACTTCAGCCTTCTTTTGTTCGATCACTTCGAGGGTAATATCGGAGTCGGGGATACCGGCCAGGCTGTCTCTTGAGAGTTGCCTTTCCACAACTGACAGGTTCATCATTGCTTTATTATAAACATGCTGGAGACTGTCAATACGTATATTCGTAACGGCATTGGCCAATTGTGCGTTCACTTGTTCCCAGTTCACTTTATTATAAGCCAGGCGAAGTTCATTTTCCCATTTCTTCCAGTCAACCTTGTTGATCTTCTTCAGGTATTCTGCTTTTAGTGCTTCCTTCTGTTGCTGGGTAAATACTTCGGCTATATTTTTTTCAACTTCTTCCCATTCCTTTTCCTGTAAAACTCTTTTAGAGGCATCAATCGCTTCTTTTACTTGTTCTTCCTGGTAATTCTTTAGTTCGGGAGCTTCAGGGGCAGCAAAATGGGTTGCTGCTACTGCAAACGGGTTCGCAATAGCATGTTCTATTTTTTCGCCTAACCCTTCTAATTCTTTTTCCATAATGGCCGCTTCTTTTTCATCAATAGAAGCCGCAATTTGTTTTACATAGGGCTCGATATTATTAACAATAGTAGCAGCAGTTTCAGCGGCATTTACCGCTTCTGCTTTTTTATCATCATCCATGAAAAGATAGAAAGGAGAAGATAGAGAACCTGTTGTTGCAGCAATTCCGCTGTTGATTTTATGAACCGGTTTGCTAAGTATCAGCAGTGCATTAAAAGTGATCAGGCATAAAAGACCTGCCAGCACACCTGCCAGTTTATTGAATGAAAAAACCGGTTGTTTATTAACACCCATGATCCATTCCACCCGGTGCAGCAGATCATTCTTTTTGCCACCAGCGGCTACCGCCAGTGTCTTGGGCAAATGATTGGCTTTTTCTAATTCCAATAAAGCAGAAGCATAGCCATAGGGGTCATACTGGAATTGCATCACCATTTCATCACAGCTTTTTTCCCGTTCCCTTTCCACGATCTTCACAAATGCTTTTACAAAAGGATTGAAATATAAAATGGACTGGATGAATTTCAGTATAAGATTCAGCAGGTAATCAAAACGGCGTATATGTGCCAGTTCGTGCAATAAGACTGCTTCCAGTTGCTGGGTTGATAATTGATTAACAGCTGCCAACGGAACAAGTATGACAGGTTTTATATAACCAATGGTAACCGGTGAAGTAACCAGTTCTGATACCCAGATATGTACCGGTTTTTTGATGCCCATTTGCGCCGCCACTTTTCTGACAAACATTCTCCATTCCACGGTTGCTTTGGAAAGGCCATATTTACGGATCACATTTACATACCGGTAATTTCTTACAAATTGTAAAAGTGGAAATATTAAAAGAATAAGGTAGAGCAGGGAAGCGATGGGTAATGTACGGAAAAGCCAGTCATTCAACTGTTCATTACCATCCAGGTTTATTAAACCTGCCGAACCGATAACTGCATTCTCCGTTTTATAAAGGATGGAAGCCAATGTCAGCAGAAACCAGGTGAAGCCGCCAATGGCTAGTAAAGATGCCAGTAAACTTTTTTGGGAAGACCGGACTGTTTTAAAAACAGCAGTGATCAACTGGTAAACGACCCAGAGCAAGGCCATTTGCCAGAGACTGTTCAGCACAGCCCAGCCTAATGCCTGCAAAAAGTTGGATTGGTTAATGGCGCCCATCGGTAACGCTTATTGTTTTTTCAGATCATTTAATAAAGCCTGTATCTTTTCAATTTCTTCGGGGCTGGCTTTGGTTTCACCCAATGCCTGGATCACCAGTTGGGTGGGGGAGCCGCCGAATAAACTATCGATCATCTTATTCAGCAAATGCTTTTGTGTCCTTTCTTTATTCACTGCTGCCTGGTACACATGTGTACGCATAGAGTCATCTCTTTTCACCAACCCCTTTTCATTCATGATCTGCATCAGTTTCAGGGTAGTGGTATAGCCCACATCTTTGGATGCGGCCAGGCCTTCATGTACTTCCCGCACGGTAGCCAATCCTTTTGACCACAGAATCTGGAGTATTTCCAGTTCACTTTCTGTTGGCTTTATTACTTTGGTATTCGACATAATTTCATCTTTTGTAGCCCGAATATACGACCAATTTCGTATAAAGAATAACCCGCAACATTATTTAATTTTTTTTAACGCTGCTTAACGTTGAGACGCAACAGGTTGAAAAAGGTTACAAAGTAGATAACTGAGTAGAGTATCTGCAAAAAAATAAGCCCCCCTGTAGAAACAGCGGGACTTATGTAATGGTTCTGATTAGACTCTTTAATTATTTATACTGAACCGTATTTGTATTTGGCAATGAAGCTATTGGCTTCTCAGCTTTGATTTCTTTTTTTGGAATTTTGGCTGCTTCTGCCTCCGGGTTCCCGTTTAGTTGAGCGAGGGTCGGGGCGATGACCAAAGATACGATAGACATTAATTTAATAAGAATATTCATGGACGGACCGGAAGTGTCTTTAAAAGGATCACCTACAGTGTCGCCGGTTACCGAAGCTTTATGCGGCTCTGATTTTTTGTAATAAGTCTCACCATTGATCTCAACGCCTTTCTCAAATGATTTTTTGGCATTATCCCAGGCACCACCGGCATTGTTCTGGAACATTCCCATCAGTACACCACTTACCGTAGCACCGGCTAAGAAACCACCCAGGGCTTCAGGGCCTAATAAAAACCCGATCACTAATGGCGAAATGATAGTGATAGCGCCGGGCAACATCATTTTTTTGATAGAGGCCTGGGTAGAGATCGCCACACATTTATCATATTCAGGTTTGCCTTTTCCTTCCATGATACCCGGTATCTCCCGGAACTGGCGGCGTACTTCTTCCACCATACTCATAGCAGCTTCTCCAACAGCACGGATGGCTAATGAAGAAAAAATGAAAGGGATCATTCCACCAACAAATAAAGAAGCCAGTACATCGGCTTTATAAATATCGATACGCTGGTTGTCAGCAGGAAGAGCAATACCCACAAAGGCGGCAAATAGGGCCAGTGCTGTTAAGGCAGCAGAAGCAATGGCGAAGCCTTTACCTGTTGCCGCAGTTGTATTACCTACAGCATCCAGTACGTCTGTTTTTTCCCTTACTTCTTTAGGCAGTTCACTCATTTCAGCGATACCACCGGCATTATCAGCAATAGGACCGAAGGCATCGATCGCCAATTGCATAGCCGTAGTGGCCATCATACCGGCAGCTGCAATAGCCACACCATATAAACCGGCACACTGGTAAGAACCCCAGATACCGGCAGCTAATACCAAAATGGGAAGGAAAGTAGATTCCATACCTACCGCCAAACCGCCAATTACGTTGGTAGCATGACCGGTTGAAGATTGTTTGATAATTGATTTAACGGGGCCTTTACCCATGGCGGTATAGTATTCGGTGATGATGCTCATCAAGGCACCCACCGCTAAACCAACAGCAATAGCTCCCAGTACACCCCATTTCGTAAACTCAAATCCACGGAGGGTCATCGTTTCTGGAAGTAACCAGGCCACTAAACCTGCAGCCGCAATAGCCGTAAGAATAATAGAACCCCAGTTACCCATATTCAGGGCTTTCTGTACATTATCTGTATTGATACCGGCTGCATCGCTTACACGAACAAACCAGGTACCGGCAATTGAAAATAAAATACCCACACCGGCGATCAACATCGGCAGCAGGATAGGCGACATGCCACCTAAGCCATCATCACCTGTTATTATTGTTTGCTGACCCAGAACGATTGTCGCTAATACGGTCGCCACATAGGAACCAAACAAGTCAGCACCCATACCGGCCACATCACCTACGTTGTCACCCACGTTATCAGCAATGGTGGCTGGATTCCTGGGATCATCTTCGGGAATACCGGCTTCCACTTTACCCACCAGGTCGGCACCTACGTCGGCGGCCTTGGTATAGATACCGCCACCCACACGGGCAAACAGGGCAATAGATTCAGCACCCAGGGAGAACCCGGTCAGTACTTCGATCATTTTGATCATCTCCACGCCGTTCACGGATGCTCCGGCGGGTACAAAGATCATTTTGAAAATAATGAACAAGCTTCCCAAACCGAGTACAGCCAGCCCGGCCACACCAAGACCCATCACGGCACCCCCGGTAAAGGAAACATTTAATGCTTTTGATAAACTGGTACGGGCTGCCTGGGCGGTACGGACATTAGCCTTGGTGGCTACTCGCATACCAATATAACCGGCAGTGGCACTGAATACAGCACCCACCACGAATGCAGCAGCGATAAGCCAGTGGGAATGGGGATTGGAGGTCGCCATTACCGCCAGCAATATGCCCACGATCACAACAAAATAGCCGAGAATTTTCCATTCTGCTTTCAGGAAAGCCATCGCACCTTCGGAGATATAAGTGCTGATCTCTTTCATCCGTTCGTTACCGGCATCCTGTTTGGACACCCAGTTGAATTTTACAAACGTGTAAAGCAAACCAATGATTCCCATGGCGGGAACGAGATAGATCAATTTGTCCATAAGCCTGTGGTCTTAATCTAAGTTTTAAAGGACGGCAAAGATAGGGGTTGGCCCCCAATGACCCAAACCCCCGACAGGCTTTATTTTCAGGGGTTTGAGGGAGAAAAATTACTTGTTTTCAACTTCCTTTTTAGGTTCTGTGCTGCAGTTACAGTCGCAGCCAGTGGGTTTCAGGTTTTCAGTTTTTTTCAGTTCCTCCTCAATGGTTTTCAGGTCAGCATCGGTTTTTCTTATTTCAGCGGCATTCTTTGAATCCTTCGCCTCGATCTTCATACCCGAAACATTCAGGCTGCTGATAGCGGTATTGAAATCCTCTTTACTGGCGGTTTTCAATTCTACATCTAATTGTTGCGTCAGGCTGGTTGTAAATTGCACCAGGCTGAACGCAATGGTTGCTTCTGCTTCAGTCATGGCCAGTATATAAGCCTTTGCGTTTTGTGGCAGAAATATCTTTCCGCTGGTATAGGCAAATACGTATTCATCAATACCGCCTTTCTTTTTTCCTGCCTTCGTATATATTTTTTGTTCAGGGATAATGAGAAAAATATCCAATTTTTCCCGGTAAGAGCCGGTAATACGAACAATCAATTCACTTTCCACGTTGCCGTTTACGTTCTTTAATAAGATGTCGATATTATACCAGCCAAAGGTTTCGATGGAAAACTGGTAATAAACTCCTTTGTTACTTGTTGGAGAAACCACATCATCAAACTGAACAGGCGGCTCAGGTTCGGTTCCGGTTTTTATTTTCACTTCTTCTGTTGAAAGCCCTGCTTCACTAACCAGGCTTCTTCTTTTTGCTGCTGTGTTCTTTTTCTGTTCCTGCAGTTCAGTAATTCTTTGCTGGTATTGTATGCAACTGTCGGCACAATCCAGCAAATAAGCATGTGCCGGTAACGGTAATTGTCGTCTGTTGCTTTCGTTTTGTATGTACTTATAAACAGATCCGAGCAATTGATTGCTGGAGTCGGTAAACATTCTCGGGCCTGTTGTTACAAACCGGGACAGAAGATTGCATTTATAGATAGAATAAGGATCCGGGTGGTAGTATCTGTGAAAATAATCTTCCTGAATAGCTGAAGTATCAGGTGATGATTTTTCAATAATTGGATAATCAGATTCACTCATGATATAACCATGTTCGTAATATCGCCAAGCTATTTCACCCATTATCGGGAATCTTTTGACAAAATGTGCCAGGTCTGGACCTTTCATATCCTTTCCAATAGCATGACAACCGGCACATTTACTTTCAAAAAGTTGTTTTCCATCTTCAATTACTTTCAATTGTTGATTTTCGGGTAGTTCAATAGGGTTCGTCCAGTTTACGTTTCCCTCTTTGGTTTCTTCACCTTTGAATAATTGCATTCCGGGGCTTAGATAATCGGTGGGTATCGCTATTTTGATTGCTTGTTTTATCGTTACATTTTGCCCTGCTTTAGCATTCACATAGATCATGCCTCCGCTGGAAAGCGGCTCATCGCCGGAAGAGGTGGTGAGGCCATACCTGATCATCTGCTCAAGAGAATAAGCTTCTTTTATTTCAAGAACAACGGTATTCCCATTATCAGTCGCAAGTGCACCCTTCGGGATCCTCAGTAAGGCACCATTCTTTGTAACAAGCGTTGTATCCCGGTCAATTGTAATACTGTATTCATCAGCTTTCACATCGCCCGGTTTGGAGAGCAGGCTGTTCGTTTGCTGACTGGTAGTACAGGCGATGATAAGTGCGGTAATAAGGCTGAGCAGGGTAATGACCTTTTTCATAAACAGGTTTGGGTATAAGAAGATACAATTTATACCCGTTTACATAAAAAGTAACCCGTCAATTTTGTATACCGGCTTTCCGTTGCTTCTATACAATTGTTTTGAATGCAGCTCCCAGTTGGGTTATAATATCACCCGCAATCATAGCTTCCATGGAATAATAATTTGCCGCCAGGTCGCCTGCCTTTCCGTGTAAATAAACGCCAAGGATCGCCGTCTCCGTTGAGCTGTATCCCTGTGCCAGCAGCCCGGTCAATATGCCGGTCAGTACATCACCACTGCCCGCTGTGGCCATACCTGCATTACCCGTGGCATTGAAAAAGCCTTTTCCATCGGGTGTGGCAATAAAACTATGATGACCTTTTAAAACAATGATACAATTGAGTTCTTTTGCTTTTTGCAGGCATAATAATATACGGTCAAATTCATTGGCTGTTTCTCCAAATAATCTTTCAAATTCTTTCGGGTGCGGGGTTAACAGCGAACCGGCGGGCATCAACGCCAACAGGTCTTTCTGCGACGCCATCATGTTTAAAGCATCTGCATCCAGTACTACGGGATGACGATAGATATCAAACAATTCCCGCAACAGCATTTTTGTTTCCGCAGCAGTACCGAGACCGGGGCCCATTCCGATTGCATCATATTTAGTCAGATCATCTTCCACTTTTGTGCTGAAAGAAGAATTAAAATCAGTTAGCAACATGGCTTCAGGAATACTGGTTTGTAAAATATCATACCCGCATTTCGGCAAATGACAGGTAAGCAAACCAGCCCCGCTGCGCAAGCAGGCTTTGGCACTTAATACAGCAGCACCTATTTTTCCATAACTGCCTGCCACTATTAATGCATGACCAAAATTTCCTTTGTGGGAAAACCGCTTTCTTGGTTTATATATGGAATGAATGATCGTATCATCAACGAGTTCAAACTTATTCTGCAAAGCATGATAGAAACCGGGATGCAACCCAATATCGAGTATATGGATTTCACCTGTGTACTCTTCATTCTCTGCAAAAAGAAATGCAGCCTTATAACATTGGAAACTCAGGGTATGGTTGGCTTTGACGATCGTGTTACTTCTGGAGGAGCGATCCACAAATAAACCACTTGAAATATCAATAGCAACGATCTCTGCACCGGAACTGTTCATATGATGAATGAGCTGTGCCGTTACGCCTTCAGGGTTCCTGTTGAGACCGGAACCA
>JAEUVP010000194.1 GCA_016786805.1 Chitinophagaceae bacterium
CCCCGGGATCTTTTTCACGTTGCTGAAACAAGAAAGATTTGATCCTGCTGGCTATAGACATGATGAATAAAATTGTTCATAAATGTAGGGAGAAAGAAGAAGTTTTTGCAGGCAACCCTGCTACATTAAATTTCGTTTTGAAGGAACGATGAACAAGGTCCTTCTTTTCAATCCCAAAAGTGCCAATGCCAAGCATCGTGTTCCCAACTCGATCATGAATATTGCTGCATCGGTAGACGGGGTTTTTGATTGGGTTATTGTAGATGGTAATTGTGAGGAATATCCGTATAAAAAAATAGCAACTTACCTGCAAACAGGTGAATACCGCTATATCGGCTTCACCATCATGCCGGGCCCGCAAACCAAACAGGCCATCCCCTTCGCCAAAAAGATCAAAGAAGAATTTCCGGACACCATCATGATCTGGGGAGGTTATTTCCCCACCAATCATTACAAGATCGTTTTAGAATCAGGTTATGTTGATTTTGTGATCAACGGCCCCGGGGACCACGCCTTTCCTCAATTACTGGATGCACTGGAAAATAATAAGCCTTATGAGCTGATCAAAAATCTTATTTATAAAATCGGGGCTGCTATCGTTAAAAATCCCAAGCAAGACCTGATCGAACAAGATACATTACCCCCGTTACCGTATGATAAATTGAATAATCTTTATGCCATTGATAAATATTACCTGGGTAAAACTTACCTGGGAACGAAAACATTGGCCTATCATTCCAGTATCGGCTGCCCTTTTACTTGTTCTTTTTGTGCCGTAGTTCCTACGTACGAAGCAAGATGGAAAGCAAAATCGGCACAGCATATTTACAGGGATATAAAATATATCAAAGAGAACTGGGGAGCTAATGCCATCGAGTTTCATGATAACAATTTTTTTGTCTCGGAAAAAAGAACGGTTGAATTTTCCCAGCTCGTTAAACCTGAGAAAATGAACTGGTGGGGAATGGCGAGAATTGACACGATGGACAAATTCAAAGATGAATCTCTGGCATTGATTCGGGAAGCTGGCTGCAAGATCATTTTCTTTGGAGCAGAAAGTGGCAATGATAATGTGCTTAAACAACTTGATAAAGGTGGCACCCAAAATGGTGAACAGATCATCCGCTTTGCTGAACGGTTAAAGAAATTTGACCTGATACCGGAATACTCTTTTGTGTTGGGCACACCGGCTCCCACCCCGGAGAAAGTGATGGAACAAATAGAATTCGATATCAATTTCATTAAAAAAGTAAAAGCTGTTAACCCGGGAACCGAAATTGTCCTGTATACCTACAGCCCTGTTCCAACAGAAGGTTCCGAACTATTCAATACCGTGATAGAAAGCGGTTTTGAATTTCCAAAAAAGCTGGAAGATTGGGTAACTCCTCAATGGGAACGATTTGACCTGCGCAAGAACCCATTAACGCCCTGGCTTACGCCGGAAATGCTTGATAAGATCAGGAACTTTGAAACGGTACTCAACGGGTATTATCCAACTGTTTCTGATATCCGGCTTAATGCAGTCAAACGCAGGATGATAAAAATGGTTTCAGGCCTCCGGTATAAAACAAATTTTTACCGCTTTCCTTACGAGATCAAATTATTACACCGGCTTTGGAAATACCGCCAGCCGGAAATACAGGGATTCTGATTTTAGTTATTATGCTCACAGAAGGGTTTACCATAATTGACCAGGTGAATGTTCCCGATAAGGTGAGCCCGGTTAATCTTTTTGAAAAAAGATATATTGAATTGCGCAGCCGGGAGCAAAGGATCTATAGTGATGAAGAATTGCTGCATCTGCCTGTTATTTCAAAGGAACATCCGCATTACCCTGAATGGCAGGTAAGAAAAAGAACAGCTGATAAATTGCTCGAAAGGCTTTTGCAAAAACAAAAGCCACTGCAAATACTGGAAGTTGGTTGTGGCAACGGATGGCTTTCAAAGCAGTTGGTGGCCATTCATGGAAGTAAAGTAATTGGCAGCGATGTCAACTTTACCGAGTTACAGCAGGCAGCAAGGGTATTCAGTCATATCCCCAACCTTCACTTTATCTATGGCGATATCCGCTCCGGATTATTTGAAGAAATGGAATTTGATTGCGTCGTCTTTGCTGCCTGCATCCAGTATTTCCCGTCATTACCGGAAATTATTTCGCAAGCCCTTTCTTTATTGAAATTGGGTGGAGAAATGCATATACTGGACAGCCCTTTCTACAAACCAACAGCAATACCGGCAGCCCGGCAAAGAACGGCGGATTACTATAAAGGGGCAGGCTTCCCGGAGATGACCCGTCATTATTTCCATCACAGTTGGGATGAATTATCCGTCATTGAATATGAACTCTTGTATGATCCCTCTTCCCTGCAGCATTTCTTTTCAAAAAATAAAAATCCTTTCCCCTGGATCTGCATTAAACGAACAGCTATACTGGCATGAGTATTACCCAATCACTATACCACACTTTCCAACGGTTCCGCACTTTGCAAACGGACCAGGTTAAGGCATTACCAATTGTGATACTGATGCCACACAGTGCCTGTAATTGCCGGTGCGTGATGTGTGATATCTGGAAAGACAATAAAAACCTGAAACAATTAACGGAAGAGGATATTAGCGGCTTATTGGATTCACTAAAAAAACTCGGCACTCAACAGATACTGATGTCCGGGGGAGAAGCACTATTGAATGCTAATTTTTTCAAATTTTGTGAAATACTGGCTCACCATAAAATAAAGATCACCCTGCTTTCTACAGGATTAACATTACAGAAACATGCGGAACAGCTGGTTGAGCATGTAAATGATATTATTGTATCCGTAGATGGAGATAAACCTCTCCATAATTATATCCGTAATATCCCGGATGCTTACCAAAAATTGGAAGCAGGAATAAAACAGGTCAAACAACTGAGGCCTGGTTTTAAGATATCTGCAAGAACCGTCATCCATAAGATCAACTTTCGCAGCTGGCCTGCGATCATTGAAGGTGGATCCAACATAGGCCTGGACAGCATCAGTTTTTTACCAGCCGATATCAGCAGTCATGCCTTTAACCGGGAAGTATTATGGAGCGACCAGCGCCAGCATGAAATCTTACCGGATAAAAACGAGCTCCCCGAATTACTATCCATACTTGAAACAGTTATTGCAACTTACCCCGCTAAGTTTAAAATCGGCTTTATTGCAGAAAGCCCCGATAAACTGAGAAAAATATACCAATACTATGCTGCGTTGCATGGATTACATCCATTCCCGTTTAAGAAATGCAATGCTCCCTGGGTCTCAGTAGTTGTTGAGGCAGATGGAACCGTCAGGCCTTGTTTTTTTCATGAAGCCATTGGGAATATCCGGGATCACTCGTTAAAAAACATTTTGAACAGCGATACTGCTATTCGTTTCAGGAAGCAATTGGATATGGCAACCAATGAAACCTGTGTAAAATGTGTCTGTTACCTGCATTTGTCACCCGGTACCAAACTGAATTAAACCTCTATGAGCAATATTCTTTTTTCCCATTCTTACTTCATGCGTTTTGATCCCAAGCAATGGGAGACCGGTCAGCCCTATCCCCCTATCGGAACTTTGTATGCCGCCGCTGTAATAAGGGAACAAGGCAATCATGTTTCTCTTTTTGATACCATGTTCGCTTATGGCCCCGAGGAAGTGATATTGCCATTACAACAGCAGTCGCCCGATTTTTTTGTAATCTATGATGATGGTTTCAACTATCTCACCAAGATGTGTCTTACCAATATGCGGGAAGCAGCTTTTGAGATGATGAAATTTGCAAAACAAAAAGGATGCACCGTCATCGTTTCCAGTTCTGATGCCACGGATCATTTTGAACAATATCTTCAAGAAGGGGCAGATTTTGTGATACTGGGAGAAGCCGAACAAACCCTGTCAGAACTCATCAGTACTGTTACAAAACAGCAAACTGATTTTATGAGTATCCCGGGCCTTGCCTTTCACCAGCAGGATGCAGTTATAAAAACAATGAAAAGAACGGTGATGAAGGAGTTGGATGAACTTCCTTTCCCCGCCTGGGATCTTGTCGATATTGAGCCCTACCGGAAAATGTGGCTCAACCACCGTGGCTATTTTTCACTCAATATGGCCACCACGAGAGGTTGCCCTTTCAAATGCAACTGGTGTGCTAAGCCCATCTATGGCAACCGGTATAATACCCGCTCACCGCAAAATGTAGTGGCTGAATTAAAAATGCTAAAGTATAAATACCAGTTCGATCATATCTGGTTTTGTGACGACATTTTTGGTTTGAAACCCGGATGGGTGCATGAGTTTGCCGGCCTTGTCGAAAAAGAACAATTACAATTTTCGTTCAAGATACAGGCCAGGGCAGACCTGCTCCTGCAGGAAGATCACATTCAAGACCTGGCCAGGGCCGGCTGTTCCAATATCTGGATGGGTGCAGAAAGTGGTTCCCAAAAAATACTGGATGCGATGGATAAAGGAACTAAAATTGAACAGATATATAAAGCAACTAAACTCCTGAAGAAAAACAATATCAATCCTTCCTTTTTCATCCAGTTTGGTTACCCCGGCGAGACGAAAGATGATATAGCAAAAACAATCCGGATGATCAATGAACTGCTGCCCTACGAGATCGGCATCTCCGTTTCTTATCCTTTACCCGGTACTGCTTTTCATGAAAAAGTAAAAACGCAACTCAGCGATAAATCCAACTGGACGGACTCTGATGAACTGGCGTTGATGTTCCGCAATACCTATGCACCTGCTTTTTATAAACAACTACACCGGTTTGTACATAAAAGCTACCGGAAACATATTGCCATTGAAGCCATCAAAAATATTTTCGCACAACCGGCTTCTCTTCAATTTAAAAGAATTAAAAAGGCCATTTCCTGGCTCTATTATTCTCCGGCTGCATGGATAGCCGGGCAAAAATTACAAAAACTGGAAAAGCCCGGATCATGAGTAATAGCATCACCAATATCACAGAAAATGCGGCAGAAAAAGCCTTCAGCAAACAAGCTCCTTTGTTTGATCAGTTATATTCTACCGATACTATCATTCAATATAAAAGAAAAAGGGTGCGGGACCATGTGGATCATTTTATAAGCCCCGGCTCTCAAATATTGGAATTAAATGCTGGTACCGGTGAAGATGCTATTTATTTTGCACAACAGGGACATAGGGTGCATGCCACCGATATTTCAGGCGGTATGCAGGAAATACTAAGAAAAAAAGTAAAAGAACATCAACTTGATCATAAGATCAGTACAGAAATTTGTTCCTTCACGGCATTAGAAAAACTGCAACAGGAAGGGCCCTATGATCATATCTTCTCCAATTTTGCCGGCCTGAATTGTACGGGTCGGCTTGAAAAAGTACTGGGCTCCTTTTCCTACTTGGTAAAACCGGGAGGAATGGTAACATTGGTTATACTTCCGAAATTCTGTTTATGGGAACTGTTGCTGGTCTTCAAAGGAAAATTCAGTACAGCATTCCGGAGGCTTTTATCCGGCCGCAAAGGAACAAAGGCTCATATTGAGGGTGAGTATTTCCGCTGCTGGTATTATAATCCGTCCTTCGTCAGGAAACATTTAAAAAAATCTTTTTCCCAATTGGCCCTGGAGGGTTTATGTACCATTGTACCTCCTTCTTATATGGAGAATTTTGCCGGTAAGCATCCGCAACTTTATACATGGCTGCAGCGAAAAGAAAATAAGCTGAAGAAGAAATGGCCCTGGAAAGTGACGGGAGACTATTATATTATAACGTTGCAGAAGAAACAGTAAGTTCAGCAGCAGTTGACAACATGCTTATGGCATCAACCCGCTGACGGTATAAAGACAAGACTTTCTCCTGGAAATCCCCGGGATTGGATTTTGCAAAGTGTTTATCCGTAACTAATCCCATCCGGATACCTTTTTCATTTCGTTTCCCACTCCTCTCTTTTCTCTTCCATCGCGTTGAGGTCAGCCTGAAAAAAACATCGTCGATCTTATCGCCAACCTTGTTATTAAGTAATCCCTCCATCCATTTTTTCAGCCAACCCGGTTTTGTATCCTTTTCTTTTTGCAGGCGCTGAGGACAAACCGGTAACCAGGTGTCAGCCCAGCTGTTTATATTAAAAAAGGCATTCATTGTGTCTTCCCCGGCAACGGGTACTACCGTCTTTAATTCTATTGCTGTAAATATATTCTGGTCTGCCAGTTGCAAAGCTTCTTCATCAATATAGTAGTTCATGCAGTACAAACGCTGGCGACCGGTAAGAAAAGTAAGTTTCTTAAAAAGATGCATTATGGTTCTGGCGATCCAGAGCCGGTTGGCCTTTGTGATAATAAAGAAATCGATATCAGCCTTCTCGTCTGCATAATTCTTGGATAAAGACCCGGACACTCCTACGGCCCGTACAAAAGGAAATTGGTAAAGAAACCTGCCGATCCGCTGCGCTTTGACGAGCATTTTTTCAGCCCGCCGGTTTCCCTGGTATCTGCGGTAAGAAAGCAATGGGTTATCCTGCAATGAATAAACCCCATTGTGCAGGAAAATGATTTTATCAGCTGCCAGGCTGGTCAGTAAAGCATCCAACTCTTTCTTTATTGATCGCCTGTCAAGAAATGCATATATCTCTTCCTTTGTCAGCGGGTAATGAAAAATATCAAAGTAGGCCAATGCTTTTAATACACTTTCCTTTGCTGTTATAGCTCCCTGTACATACCCTGGTCCTTTATATGCAACTGCCTGTTTCATTTTTAGCCTTGTTAAGCAACCATTTTAACCTGCATCCCGATTGAATTAGTAACCACTATACTGCTTGAATACAGCTGCTAAACATATTACCATTCAATCGTTGCCAGCCGGAAAATGGCAGCATAATCATCAGAACGGTATCATCCGGAGCTTCGTTGCCAGTCGTAAAAAGTATTTATGGAGCAAGCGGGGTTTTGATATTTGCTTCTCCCTGCTTGTAATTGTTCTCTTGCTGAGTTGGCTAACACCACTTGTAGCCCTGTTTATTAAATTGAATTCAAAAGGCCCTGTTTTTTTCCGGCAAAAACGAATTGGCCGCAACGGGATTCCTTTTTACTGCCTGAAATTTCGGACGATGATAAAAAACGAGGAGGCAGATGAACGGCCGGCCGAAGAAGATGATGAACGCATTACCAAAGTAGGTTCATTCCTCCGCCATGTAAATATTGATGAGTTACCGCAATTCTTTAATGTACTGGCAGGGCAGATGAGTGTGATAGGTCCCCGCCCCCATATGATCGCAGATTGTATCCGTTTCTCCTTCGTCATATCGTCCTATTCATTCCGTCACCTGGTCCGTCCCGGCATTACGGGATGGGCCCAGGTGAACGGCTACCATGGCCCCACGCATGATTATGAAAGTATTATTATCCGCTATTACTGGGATGCGATGTATGTAAGAAAAGCCGGTTTGAAGCTGGATGTAAAGATCCTTGCCAGTACGGTGGCTCATGGCATTTCTTTGCTGGCCCATTCCATTTTGTCAATTTTGCTGACCACGGTACGGCAAAATATTTCGAAAGGTGCCTGATTTAAGCTATTTCTCTTCATCTGTTATTTCCGGGAACGATTCCGCAAGTTTGTCCAGGGAGCTTTAAAGTTTACTTTAGCTTTATGGTATAAAACTGATTGCCATTTATGAAGATCATACACCAGGTGCATCCCGACGATTTTGCTTCTTACAACACCAAGCAGATAAGAGAGAAGTTCTTACTGGAGAATTTAGTACAGCCGGATAAAATTGAATGTGTTTACACCCACTACGACCGCATGATCGTTGGAGCAGCTAATCCCGTAGATCAATCCCTGGTGTTAGGTACTTATGACCAGTTAAAAACGGACCACTTCTTAAGTCGCCGGGAGATCGGGATCGTTAATATAGCAGGTAATGGAGCGGTTAGCGTTAATGGAGAAAAATTTGACATGGAAAAACAGGACTGCCTTTATATCGGTAAAGGAAAAGAGAATATTGTTTTTTCGAGTGCAGATAAAAATAGTCCGGCTAAATTTATTTTCTTCTCCTGCCCTGCTCACCAGGAATATCCGACCCGGTTGATGAAACCAACAGAAGCATTACCTGCCGAACTGGGAAGCCTTGATAACAATAATCACCGGGTGATCAATAAATATATTCATCTTGATGGCATCAAAAGCTGCCAGTTGGTGATGGGAGTTACTAATTTCAAAAAAGGCAGTATCTGGAACACAATGCCACCTCACCTGCACGACAGGAGGATGGAATCTTATTTCTATTTTGATCTCCCTGAAGGACAACGGGTGATCCATTTCATGGGACAGCCACAGGAAACCAGGCATATCTTTTTGAATAATGAACAGGCAATTCTTTCC
>JAEUVP010000206.1 GCA_016786805.1 Chitinophagaceae bacterium
GTCTTTCTTCTCTCCAATACCTTCGCTCCATGCTTCCCGGGGAGAACACAGGGCAACGCTGGCAACAATTACTTTCCAGGCTGGCAGATAAGTTGGGGTATCAACCCGATATGGAAGCTGTTTTATTATTCATTGGCATCCGGGAAGCGGGGCTGCCTCCCAAAAAATTTACAGAAAAAGAGATCAGCGAATTGAAGCAAATGGCGATCTGCACCTTGCTAGTTCCTGCCAGGTATTACCAGTTGTTTTGGGTGGATGATACGGGCTGGCCGCATTTTAAAGAACTGAAGCGGCTACCTGAAATGCCGGTTGAAGACAGGAATGCGTTTTTGAAAGAGTATGTGCTGCTATATGCTGAAAAGAACAGGTTGCTGTGAATTAATTATCAATTAAGATACTTCCTGCTTATGTTTCAGATTTCTTCCCGGGCTAGTACATGTCTTGTTGCCTGTTTTGATGACAATCATCATTTTTAATTACTGAACTCATTGGATTGACCTGCATGCAGGAGTTATATTACTGGTTCGCTAAAATGTACAGGATCGTATTAATAACCTCTAAATCTTTTTTTATGCTACAAACCGAAGAGAAAAACATAATGGTTAGTATGCCCCGCATAGGAGACCCGGCCCCCGCATTTGATGCAATAACCACCCAGGGTAATATCCGCTTCCCCGATGATTACAAAGGCAAGTGGATCATACTATTCAGTCACCCGGCAGATTTTACACCGGTATGCACTTCTGAGTTCATGACTTTTGCCAAAATGGAGCCGGAGTTTACCCGGCTGAATACCCAACTGGTGGGATTGAGTGTGGACGGTCTCTATAGTCATATTGCCTGGTTGCGGACAATCAAGGATAAGATCGAATTCAGGGGTATGAAAAATGTGGAAGTGAAGTTTCCGCTGATAGAAGATATCAGTATGAACATTGCAGCCAAATATGGCATGATACAGCCTAATGAAAGTACTACCAAAGCGGTCAGGGCTGTTTTCTTCATCGATCCTAAAGGGATCATCCGGGCTGTTATCTATTATCCCTTATCACTGGGCCGTAACTTTAAAGAACTCAAAAGAGTATTGATCGGTTTGCAGACAGCGGATAAGCATGCGATCGCATTACCGGCTGACTGGCAACCGGGTGAAGATGTGATCGTTCCTCCTGCAAACAGTTGTGGTGTGGCAGCCGACCGTATGGCAGGCAAGGATAAGGATGTGTATTGCAAAGATTGGTTCTTCTGTATGAAACCATTACCAAAGGAGGAACTGGAATTAGCCTGATGGTTTCAGGGAGTATTTTAATTAATGCGAAGGAGGCGGCTTGTGGCCTCCTTTTACAATTTCAGCAATCCCAGCTTATTCATCGTACTTACCGGCTTATTATCCCAGAATAATTCAAAATCTTCCAGGCCGGTAGCTTCATAACTGTCTTTCAATTCCTGCAATGTCCATGTTTTGGGATTATCAATGGAGAGGTTGGGCAGCATATTGATCAGCCAGTTGCCCTGTGCTTTGGGGAATTGTAATTGTATGGTTTGTTTTTTGGTGGCAAAGCTCACACTGATCATTTCCCGGCTATTCCCTTTTTTAGTTTGCGTGAAATATTCTGTCTTGCCAATATTGCCGGTCCAGATCACTTTGGCGGTGGGACGGAAAAGAATGGAATCGGTTTCTTTGATTGCTTTTATAATATAATCAGGCGGCACCGTTGTTTTCGGAACAGGAAAGTCAAACCATTTCTGCAAGGGATCATCGAGCCCGATCTGGTGCATGTAATTGTATAATGATTTCTTTAGACCGAAGCTGAAGGTCTCATGATCGGCACCGGTCATATCAATATGCTCAATATCATTATTGGCAAACGAACCCACTGCCTCTGTTTTTTTTCTAACCATATATTTATCCGGTTCCAGTCCAACGGGACTATGTGCTGTCATGGTAAACAAATGCCAGAATGCTGATTGCAACACACCTGTTTTAAATAATTGGCGCACCATTTCCAGGGAATCAATCGTTTCCTGTTCGGTTTGCGTCGGGAAACCATACATCAGGTAAGCATGGACCATGATACCAGCGTCGGTAAAGTTGCGGTTCACTCTTGCCACTTGAGCAACAGTGATTCCTTTATTGATCAATTCCAGTAAACGGTCGGAAGCCACTTCCAGTCCGCCGGA
>JAEUVP010000229.1 GCA_016786805.1 Chitinophagaceae bacterium
TGTTTTTGTTTTTCCATTTTCTTCTTCATCCACTCCGGGTCTTTGCGTTGCATCTGCACATCATCCAGTTTGGCTACATACAAACTGCGGCCATGGGTGCCGAGTACAATTTCATTCTCCCGTTGTTGTATCGCAATATCATGCACCGGTACTGATTTGGGCATACCGCCATTCCATAACATGAAGCTGTTACCTGCATCAAAACTTACATAAAGACCACCATCAGTACCCACATACAATATGCTGTCATTCTTCGGGTCTTCTTTCACCACGTTGATAGGTTCATTCGGCAGGTCTTTGCCCAGTTGTTTCCAGCTCATGCCATAATCATCACTCACATATAAGTACGGAGCAAAATTATCAAAGCGGTAACCGTTCAGGGATACATAAACCCTTGCTTCTTTGTGCTGCGAAGCAGTGACACGGCTGACCCATAAACTGTTTGTTTGCAGTTTAAGATTTGCAGTTGGAGCTTTGCTCTTCTTTGAAACAGGAGCTGTTATGGTTTGGTTCAGTTGCTCCCAGCTGTAACCGCCATCCTTACTGATATGGATATTGCCATCATCCGAACCGGTGTACACTAATCCAAAACGTAACGGCGATTCACTGATGGTAGTGATCGTACCATAAGGCACATTACCAGTTACTTTTCCTTTGGTCATATCTGTACTCATCGGTATCAACGTATCGCCTTTGTTTAATGAACGGTAGAGACGGTTGGCACCATAATACAAGACATCCTGGTTATGCTTGCTCAATAATATCGGTGTTTGCCAGTTAAAACGTAAAGGTGTTTCACCCAGTTCATGCACGGGGCGTAAGAATTTTTGCGAACCTCTTCTTTCTTTATTATATCGTCCGTACACTCCAAACTGTGAACCGGAATACACGGTGGCATTATCCCTGGTATCCACCTGCGCCTGCATTCCATCACCACCATTGATGCCTTTGTAGGCATATTGGCCATTGTCGATCCAGCCGGCATCTTCTTTATGCGTGGATGGTCCCCACCAACTGCCGTTATCCTGCAAACCACCATACACATTATACGGCTTGGCATCATCCACGGTGATAGCATAGAACTGTCCCACGGAAGGCATATTGGCTTTGAACCAGCTGGCACCATCATCATAAGTAATATTCGCACCACCGTCGTTGCCATTGATCACATGAGAATCTTTTTTCGGGTTCACCCACAAAGCATGATGATCGGGATGCACATTGCCCTTGTCCATTGTTTTGAATGTTTTGCCGCCATCGGTGGACACCTGTGCATAGAAACCAAGAATAAAAACTTTATCCGGGTTGGTATAGGAAGTATAAATTTTGGCAAAGTAATAACCATAGGTATTGAAGATACCAATGGGTTTATCATGACTTTTTTTCCAGGTTTGTCCACCATCTTCACTGCGATACACCTCACAACCGGCAATACCGGTATTCTGGAAACCATCATCACTGTCGAGGTAATCATACAAAGCAGTGGGCTTTACTTTATCAGCCGCCACCATGTCCTTCACCAGTTTACCATTGTACTTTCTCGGGAAACCATTCTTGCGGAGGAAGGTATCGATCAGGTTGGTTTTGAGTGCAGCAAACTGGTCTTTGGTAATGGTTTTAAAATCTTCTTTCTTATAGAGTGAATCATTCTTTTTCGCTTCAGCCGGTTTGGGTGTGTTATTATCAACAATAGCCCACACAATCTTCGGATTACCGGGATATACTGCCAAACCAATACGACCAATTTTATCACCGGTCATAAAACCCGAACCGGCACCGGATACCAATTTCCAGGTATCGCCTCCGTCATTGCTTTTATAGATACCACTTGTTTTACCGCTTTCTTCAAATTTCCAGGCCCGGCGCACCCGGTACCACATACCTGCATACACTTCATTGGGATTGGAAGGATCGATATCAAGGTCCACGCAGCCGGTGTTCTCATCCACAAACAACGTTTGTTTCCAGGTCTTACCACCATCTGTTGTTTTAAACACACCTCTTTCTTTATTCGGGGAGTAGAGATGACCCAATACCGCTACCCAGGCAATATCATTGTTCGTGGGGTGCAGTTGAATTTTACCAATATGATGTGATTCGGGCAGACCGGTATATTCCCAGGTCTTGCCATTGTTATTGCTTTTATATACACCCACACCGGCATAGGAAGAACGGCTGCTGTTCACTTCACCGGTACCCACCCAGATCGTTTTGCTGGTCCAGTTCACAGCAATATCACCGATGAACAACATATCTAAACTATCCATGACGGGAACAAAACTTTGCCCGTTATTTTTGGTATGCCATAAACCGCCGGTGGCATAGGCCACATAGAATTCAGTCGGGTCTTCGGGATTGGCATCAATATCCACCACCCGGCCACTCATGATCGTGGGCCCGATATTCCGGAAGGGTATATCATTCAAGGGGGATTTATTGGCTAATGCCTTCCGCTGCTCCATTACTTTCATTCTTTCAGCAGCAGGCGTGGGGTTCACCTGGGCAGCAACGAAGGTGCTGATGAGCAGGTTAGCCGATATTAACAGGGAAAGCAATACGATACGGGCTGTGCACCCGGTATTTTTTAACAGGCAAAACATAAAAGCAGTTGAATTTCGTTAGTAAATTGCAAAGACCCGCCAAGAGCGGCTCAGAGCTTACTCTCAAACTTACTAAACTATGCGCTTCATTCTTGTTTTACTGCTTCTTATTTCTGTGACCGGCTACAGCCAGCCCTGGAAGAGTTATATTATCAGTGTGAAAGGAGATACATTGAACCGGGTGGATATGAAAGGCCGTAAACAGGGACCCTGGGTGATCAAAGTGGAAAGCCTGCGGGGCGAAAGAGGCTATGAAGAAGAAGGGTATTTTGAAAATGACCAGAAAACAGGCGAGTGGAAACGCTTTTCCTTAGAAGGAGTGAAGATCGCTGAAGAAAATTATAGCTGGGGCAAACTGAATGGCCGGCAACGCTACTATACCTATAACGGTGGTTTATTAAGAGAAGAAAGCTGGCGGGCTATGGACCCGGCGAATGCTTATGATACCGTTTCGGTCTATGATGTGAATGACCCCACCCGGGAAGTGGACCGGGTGATTGTGAAAAATGAAGGCTTTGCCATGAAGCATGGGAAATGGACCTATTATGATCCGCGGGAAGGCACCATTGAAGAAACGGAGAACTATGTGATGAACAAATTACAAACCGCCGATGGTCTTTACGGCGATGATGATATCAAACCCCTGAAAGTAAGTACCTACCAGCCCAAGACCGACAGCCTCGGTAATAAAGTGGTGACCAAACCCAAAGAGATCCTGGAATACGAAAAGAAAAACTCCGGGAAGAAAAAAGTAAAAGTGAGAGATGGCAGTACGGGGAATTAGTATATGAAATGGGCCGGAGGTTTATTTCTGCTTACCGGCTTCCATAACTGTGTAGGTTGTGCTTTTCTCTATGAAATTTTTGAAACCATCCTGATCTATATAGCTGATTTTTACCGGAACAGAGTATTGACCAGCTTTTAGCGGAGCTTTAAAACTCAGTTGACAATATCCTGCATCATTAAGAGTTTTCTTCTCTCCATTTATTTCAACTTCTGGTATTGCATTTTTAGAAAATGAACCGACACCTGCAGTGATTTGAACTTCATCTCCCGGATTTACAACTGTACTTTTATAAAATAAGATCGGAGTATACGATTGGAAAGTGAGCATGCAACCGGGATAACACTGCCCTACTCCAAATTCCAGCAATTTCTTTTCAGCTATAAACAGGTTATGCTTGATATAATTCAGCATTGCTATTGATTCACTTTTTGAATCGCTGTAGTAAAGCAGGTTTACAAAGTTGGTGGGGTCATTTTTTAATAATAAGTGCTCAAACGATGGATCGAAGAGATTATAAATGTTGTCTTTGGCAGAAAGCAGCACATGTTGGCTGGTAATAACCCTTTGATACAACTGTTCATAATTGAATTTGGATAAAGAACTTTTCGATGAGTTTTTTATTTCATTTTTCAATAGATCGATGAAAGTGCAGGTGCTGTCAATGTTTTTTTTGATGGTTTGTAATCTTGGATACCAGTTCTTTAAACGGTCGCTATACCTGGGATCAAGTAGATTTTCTTCAGCCCGTACAAGCATAAGGTAATTGTCCCGATTGGTTAGTTGCAGCGATTTTTCAAGCGACTCATTCAGTAAAACATATTTTCGCTGATCTGATGAAATGTGACGGCAAGAAATTAGTAACAGCAAGGAAACACAGACGGCTAAAAAATATTTTCGCATCAGGTTTTATTTCCCGAAACGAATCATAAATAGTTTTATTTCCTGCCGGCAAAATATTCCCTGAAAAATAACAACTGGTACTTCACCGCATTCGCCCAGTAAGCCCAGTCATGCTTGCCCGGTCTTTCAATATAATCATGTGGTATTTTTAATTGCAGCATTTTTTCATGCACGGCTTTATTCACCCCGTAAAAAAAATCATCGGTGCCGCAATCAATGATGATGGATAAATGATCTGCCGGCATTTGTTCAATAACGGAGATAGCGGCATAGTTTTTCCAGTTCTCCGGGTATTGCGCAGAGTCGCCCAGCATTTTTCTTATTTCCCAGCTTTTCGGAAAAGGACGGATATCCAGCCCGCCGCTCATACTGCCGCAGGCCCCAAAAAGATCAGCATGACGAAAACCCAAAAACAAACCACCATGCCCGCCCATACTTAAGCCGGTAATGGCTCTTGCTTTCCGGTTGCTGATAGCAGGGTAGTGCTGTTCAATATAGGCCGGCACTTCTTTGCCGATATAGGTTTCAAAACGGATGGAGGAATCCAGCGGGCTGTCGAAATACCAGCTGTTGTTGCCATCAGGGCAAACGATCATCAGCTGGTACTCATCCGCATATTGTTTCAGTTCCGGTACCCTGATCAGCCAGTTGGCATACCAGCCACTGTAACCATGCAATAAATAAACAACCGGGAATTTTTTGGTTTCCTCTTTCGCCGCAGGTTGTATCACCACGCATTTAAATTCTTTGTGCATGGCATTGCTGTAAATACTAACGGTATCAACAGTAGCGGCAAATGAAGTGATGCTAAAAAAACTAATCAGCAGGGTTAGTATAAACGGTGTAATATTTTTTTTACCACACCTGCCCGCCGGTGGGCAGGTAGAGATCATAGGCACATAGCTAAACATAGGACTACAATTTTTGAAGTGCTGCATAATATTCGTACAGTTGAAATTAATAAGAATCCCTTTAGATTTCTCCAACAGTTTCATATAAGTAAGCTAATAATTTTCGATCAAAAAAAGATGCGCTACAGGTTTCTGTAACGCATCCTTATTAACGAATTAACTGGTTAACTTATCAACCCTTCTAAAACCCTTTCTTCTCCTGTGCCCGTTGCATCGGGTTACCCGCCTGGCCGCCACCGGCTCTTCTACCGCCACCCTGTGTTTGTTTGAATACGGAGAAACGGGAAGGCTCAGCGATCTTGTTCCAGCTGTTATTCGTTTCATTAATATCAGCCGTCTCCCGGTAAGGGTCCAATTTCACCGATGCCACTTCTTTATCCTTCACAAAGGTTTTCACCACTTTGTTTTCATTCAACCGCCATACCTGTGCAGGAATACGTTCCACTTCTTTGGTACCATCTTTATACGTCCATTCAATGATGATCGGCATTACTAAACCACCTTTGTTGCTAAACGTGAGTTCATACATATTCTTATTGCCATACTTTTCTTTTTCCGCATCGGATAAGCCTTCCGGTTGGGTGCCCGGAATTTTCACTTCCAGTTTGGAAGTATCATAAGGCTCCATGCCACGGGCATACCGCCAGTAGAAATCCCGTACCGTTGTATCTGCATCTGTCTGGAATTTGATGTTCTTGTCTTCCCGGTTGCGGATCTTCGAGATATCATCAAAGGTTGGTACCAATGGTTTATCCGCACTGCGTTGAACCGTTCTTTCAGGAGTTTCTGGCTGTACTTTACTTACATCCGCTTTCGCAAATTTTACAGTATCCAGCGAGATATCACATACTTCGGTGCTGTAGAACCATCCTCTCCAGAAGAAATCCAGGTCTTCACCGCTGGCATCTTCCATGGTGCGGAAGAAATCAGCCGGTTCAGGATGTTTGAATGCCCAGCGTCTGGCATATTCCCGGAAGGAATAATCAAACAACTCACGGCCCATGATCGTTTCCCGTAAAATATTCAACCCGGTAGCAGGTTTGGAGTAAGCATTCGGTCCGAATTGTACAATGTTTTCACTGTTGGTCATGATCGGCTCCAGTTGGTCCTTCGGTAATTTCATATAATCGGTAATGAAAGCTGCAGGGCCACGGCGGCTCGGGAATTTATTATCCCATAATTCTTCCGCCAGGTATTCAACGAATGTATTCAGTCCTTCATCCATCCAGCTCCACTGGCGTTCATCGCTGTTGATGATCATCGGGAAGAAATTATGTCCCACTTCGTGGATGATGACTCCCAGCATCCCGTTCTTGGTACTCTCACTGTAAGTACCATCTTTTTCGGTACGGCCGAAATTGAAACAGATCATCGGGTATTCCATACCATTCGATGCTTCGATACTCTGTGCAACAGGGTAGGGGTAAGGAATGGTGAATTTGGAATAGGTTTTAATCGTATGTTCAACCGCTTTGGTGGAGAATTTCCTGTACAGGCCATAAGCTTCTTTAGGATAGCCACTCATGCACATGATCTTTTTACCTTCCACTTTCGTGGCCATGGCATCCCAGATAAATTTACGGGAACTGCCCCAGGCAAAGTCACGGACATTATCCGCTTTGAAGATCCAGGTTTTCTTTTTATCACTTTTTTGTTTTTCAGCATTCTTTGCTTCATCCAGTGTCACCACTTCCACAGGTTCAGTGGCAATTTTTGCTTTATTCCAGCGGGCCAGTTGTGCTGCTGATAATACAGCAGGGTAGTTCTGGCATTCACCGGTTGACATGATCACATGATCGGCAGGAACCGTCATTGCTACTTTGAAATTGCCGAAGGTCAGTGCAAATTCACCACGGCCGGTGAACTGGTGATTTTGCCAGCCCTGGAAATCGCTGTAAACACACAAACGGGGATACCATTGTGTCATTGTGAATAAGTGATTGCCATCTTCGGGGAAGAATTCATAACCACCGCGGCCACCCCGGCTGTTGCGGTCGGCTAATTTATAGTTCCAGTCGAGTTTGAATACAAAACGCTGACCGGCTTTTAATGGTGCAGGTAACTCCACCCGCATCATGGTTTTGTTGATCGTGTATTTTAAAGCTTTGCCTGTGGCATCGGTCAGCTTCAGGATATTAAAACCATAACCATTGTCGGTTTTACTTTCCTCCGCCCTGTCCAATTGCTGCGGGCTGGTTTGTGTAGTCATTGCATTACTGCCCTGGTAATTGGCATTGTTTACACTGCTGTGCTGGTTCTCGTCCAGTTGCAGCCACAGGAATACTAATTCATTCGGCGAATTGTTGAAATAAGTGATGGTTTCACTGCCGTTCAGCTTCAGGTTCTTTTCATCCAGTTCACATTTGATATCGTAATCCACCCGTTGCTGCCAGTACTTGGGGCCGGGGGCGCCACTGGCGGTACGATACTCGTTGGGAGTAGGAAGAATGCTTCCCATTTGTTCAAACTTGTTGCCGTGATTGCTGTTGGGATTGTTGTAAATATTCTGTGCAAACGAACTAGCACCAAATCCCAGCATCATTACTAAACAGTAAATAAAGCTTCTCATGTTGTATGGTAATTTTAAATAATGAAAGGTAGGACAGGTCGTCTTCAAAACTAAGGAAATCAAACTTGTTCTGAAGCAGCCATAAAAAAATTAAAGCCGCTTTTTTATAAGCGGCTTTAATTATAAATAATGATATGAGAAAGTCTCCCCTTCAGGGGAGATGCAGAGGGGTTAGAA
>JAEUVP010000241.1 GCA_016786805.1 Chitinophagaceae bacterium
CCAACAAACGGCTATGCTGCCATGTACAGTGGTGTGTCGCTGGATAGTTTTGTAAAAAAGATCACTTACCAGCAATTAACAAAAGAAGGTTTGCAACAAATAGGTCCTACAGTAATGACAATGGCTGCCGCCGAAGGGCTGGATGCACATAAAAATGCAGTAACAATACGTTTAAAGTAATAAAGATGAATTTTAAACTAGACAATTTAGTACGGGAGAATATAAAAAAGATGACTGCTTATTCATCTGCCCGTCATGAATTCAGCGGCAATGCCCGTATTTTCCTGGATGCAAATGAAAATGCTTTTGGCTCTCCACTGGAAGAGGATTATAACCGCTACCCCGATCCGTTGCAGCATTCCGTAAAAGAAAAGATCAGTAAGATCAAGGGAGTTCCTCCCGAAAATATATTCCTGGGTAATGGAAGCGATGAAGCTATTGATCTCCTGTTCCGCATTTTTTGTGAACCCGGAAAAGATAATGTGATCATCTTCCCTCCTACTTATGGCATGTATGAAGTATGTGCAGAAATGAATGATGTTAACTTGAAAAAGGTTTCTTTAACTACTGAATTTCAATTAGACCTCGATAGGATTGAGGAAGCTATTGATCCTTTTACCAAATTGATATTTATCTGCTCTCCCAATAATCCGACCGGCAACAGCATCAACCGGCCAGATATTGAAGTACTGCTGAATAATTTTGAAGGCCTGGTGGTAATAGATGAAGCCTATATCAACTATGCAAAGCAAAAAACTTTTATTCCTGAGTTAATGGAATATCCTAACCTGGTCATTCTTCAGACCTTATCCAAAGCATGGGGACTGGCCGGGCTGCGGTTAGGCATGGCTTTCGCCGGGCAACCGGTTATTGATTTTATGAACAAAGTGAAGTATCCTTATAATATCAATACAGCCACCCAGCAGCTCGTTTCCGCAGCATTGGATAATATTATCACTGTGAATGACTGGATCCAGATCACCGTTGAGCAGCGGGAGTGGTTAAGAGAAGAACTAACTCAATTGCCATTTACACAGGCAGTATACCCGTCTGATGCTAATTTCCTGTTAGTAAAAATGGAAGCAGCTAAAAAAGTCTACGACTTTTTGGCTTCAAAAGGGATCATTGTCCGTGACCGTTCCAAAGTCATCCTCTGCGATGACAGTCTCCGGATAACAATCGGCACACCCGAAGAAAATCAACTATTGACCGACGCTTTAAAAACATACAAGCCATGAAAAAGATTTTATTCATTGATAGGGACGGGACCCTGATCAAAGAAGCACCTCCCACTTACCAGCTGGATTCGTTTGATAAGCTGGAATTCTATCCCGGCATGTTCAGCTGGATGAGAAAAATTGCACAGGAGCTGGATTATGAATTAGTGATGGTTACCAACCAGGACGGACTGGGCACCTCTTCTTTCCCGGAAGACACATTCTGGCCGGTTCATAATTTTGTAATGAAGAGTTTAGCCAATGAAGGCATTGAATTTTCGGCCGTTCATATTGACAGGACTTTCCCTGCCGACAATGCCCCCACCCGCAAGCCGGGCATTGGAATGCTGACCAGTTATCTTCATAATAACAAGTATGACATCGCCGGTTCCTTTGTAATTGGTGACCGCATCACCGATGTACAACTGGCTAAAAATCTCGGTTGCACGGCCATATGGCTCAGGGAAGACAGTTCTTTAGGGGGAGCCGAGATAAAAGACGATGCAGCTACCTTGCAATCAGTAGTGGCAATGGAAACAACGGACTGGCAGAAAATATATGAGCTGCTGAAATTAGGTCAGCGATTGATCAGGCACCGGCGCAATACCAATGAAACGAAGATCAGTATTGAATTAAACCTTGATGGCAGCGGCAAGACAGCGATAAAAACCGGTCTTCACTTCTTTGACCATATGCTGGACCAGTTAGGCCGTCATAGCGGCATTGATCTTACTATTACTGTTGATGGCGATCTTCAAATTGACGAGCACCATACCATTGAAGATACCGCCATTGCGTTGGGAGAAGCTTTTCTCATCGCCCTGGGGAATAAAAAAGGTATTGGACGCTATGGCTTCACCTTACCCATGGATGATTGCCTGGCACAGGTAGCCATTGACTTTGGCGGCCGGGCCTGGCTGGTTTGGGATGCTTCATTCAAACGAGAGAAGATCGGCGATATGCCCACCGAAATGTTCCACCATTTCTTTAAATCCTTTTCAGACGCTTCAAAAAGCAACCTGAATATTAAAGTCGAAGGCGAAAATGAACATCACAAAATAGAATCTATTTTCAAGGCATTGGCAAAAGCTATCAAAGCAGCTGTGAAAAGAGATGCAGAAAATATGCAATTACCAAGCACCAAAGGGTCCCTGTAAGATGAACGTAGTTATCATTAAATATAACGCCGGTAATATCCAGTCTGTTCTTTTTGCCTTAGAAAGGATCGGGATAAATGCAACCGTAACAGATGATCCTTTGCTGATACAAGCAGCCGATAAGGTCATTTTTCCCGGTGTTGGAGAAGCCAGTACAGCAATGCGCTATCTAAAAGAAAGAGAACTGGACAAACTGATCATTTCATTGCAACAGCCTGTTTTAGGTATTTGCCTGGGTATGCAATTACTGTGTGACTATTCAGAAGAGAATGACACTCCCTGTCTTGGGATGTTTGATAAAGTCTGGATAAGAAAATTCAAGGCTGCTGACCCGCAATTAAAAATTCCGCAGATCGGCTGGAATACAATCACAGGATTGAAGACAGGGCTGTTCACTTCCATTGAAGAAAAAAGTTATTGCTATTTTGTCCACGGCTATTATGCCGGCACCAGTGATTATACAATTGCAACTACAGATTATATACAGCTTTATAGTTCTGCCCTGAAAAAAAATAATTTTTACGGTGTTCAGTTTCACCCGGAAAAAAGTGCTAAAGCCGGCGAACAACTACTCAAAAACTTCCTTAGTTTATCATTATGACGATCATACCTGCTATAGATATCATTGACGGAAAATGTGTACGCTTAACAAAAGGCGATTACAGCCAGCAAACGATCTACAATGAAGATCCGCTGGAAGTTGCCAAGCAATTTGAAGATGCCGGGTTAAAAAGATTACATCTTGTCGATCTTGATGGCGCCAAAGCCGGCGAGGTAAAAAACTGGAATGTACTGGAAAAGATCGCCTCCAAAACAAACCTGGTTATCGATTTCAGCGGCGGCATCAGCACACAGCAGAACCTGGAGATAACTTTCAATTCAGGTACTACTTACGCAGCTATTGGCAGTATAGCTGTAAAAGATGAATTTACTTTTTCCTGCTGGCTATTGGCTTTTGGAGCTGACCGTTTCATCATTGGTGCCGATGTAAAAGATGAACTTATTGTTATTAAAGGATGGACAGAAACCACAACACTGACAGTATTTGACCTGGTAGAAAAGTATAAAGTAAAAGGAGTGAAACAATTTTTCTGTACCGATGTCAATAAAGATGGTTTATTGCAAGGGCCTGCCACTGGTTTATATAAAAAGATATTGAACCAGCATCCGTCCATTGATCTTATCGCCAGCGGAGGCGTTACTACATTGACCGAGCTGGAAGAATTACGCCAGGCTGGTTGCGATGGCGCTATCATTGGCAAAGCCATTTATGAAAACAGGATATCTTTAACCGATTTAACCCGATTTCTGTAACCTATGCTAACCAAACGCATCATACCTTGTCTTGATATTAAAGACGGCAGGACAGTCAAAGGGACCAACTTTGTTCAATTGCGGGATGCCGGCGACCCTGTTGAACTGGCGATGCGGTATTGTGAAGAAGGTGCTGATGAACTGGTTTTCCTTGATATTACGGCCACAACTGAAAAAAGAAAAACACTGGCCAAATTGGTCAGGGATATTGCCACGCATATCAACATACCCTTTACGGTTGGTGGTGGCATCAACAGCAGGGAAGATGTGAGTGTATTGCTGGAAAATGGAGCAGATAAAATATCAATTAATACCTCCGCCGTTAGAAACCCGGGACTGATAGACGAACTGGCGAAGAATTTCGGCAGCCAGTGTGTGGTCGTGGCTATAGATGCTAAAATCATCAATGATAAGTGGACAGTTGTAACACACGGAGGCAGAACACCCACTACCCTTTTAACAATTGACTGGGCCAAAGAAGTTGCAGCAAGGGGTTCCGGGGAGATACTACTTACTTCGATGGAAAACGATGGTACGAAAAATGGGTTTGCCCTTGATATTACCAAAGCTGTTTCAAAATCCATAAATGTTCCTGTTATTGCGTCAGGCGGGGCCGGGACAATGGAGCATTTCACCGAAATTTTTAAGATGGCTGATGCAGATGCTGCTCTTGCTGCCAGTATTTTCCATTTTAAAGAAATAGCTATACCTGATCTCAAAAAATATTTAGCTGAACAAAAAATACCTGTAAGAATATGATACCTGATTTCTCAAAGTATGCAGACGGCCTTGTTCCGGTTATTGTCCAGGATAACACTTCCGATGCAGTATTAATGCTGGGTTTTATGAACGAAGAAGCCTATAAACAAACAAAGAAACAAGGAAAAGTAACTTTTTACAGCCGGAGTAAACAACGGCTCTGGACAAAAGGAGAAACATCAGGAAATTTCTTATTGGTGAACGAAATACTTACCGACTGCGACAACGATACATTATTAATAAAAGCCGAACCACTTGGCCCGGTCTGTCATACCGGGGCCGATACCTGCTTTAATGAAAAAAATAATGGTTTTTCATTGGAAAAACTGGAACAGGTCATTAAAGACCGGAAAGATAATCCCGGTTCGGCATCCTACACCTCCTCCCTTTTTGCAAAAGGAATCAATAAAATAGCGCAAAAGGTGGGCGAAGAAGCTGTTGAACTCGTTATTGAAAGCAAAGACAATGATGAAGAAAAATTTCTGAACGAAGGGGCTGACCTGCTCTTTCACTATCTTATTCTACTACAGGCAAAAGGCTACAGTCTAAATGACATCGTGGCTGTGCTGGCAGAACGACATAAATAATCACTCGAAAGTTTTTACTCTTTTCCGGGCATAGAGATGGTCAATATGCAACCCTTACCGGGAGCGGCCTGGATGTCGACGGTACCATTATAGAATCTTGTCCTGTCATGGATGTTGGACAACCCAATACCTTTATGCGTTTGCCTGGGGTCAAAACCAACTCCATCATCTTTGATGGTCAGTTGTACAGTATCCTCTTTATAGTGCAGGTATATATCCACTTGCTTGGCCTTACTATACTTCAGGATATTTTTCAATTGTTCCTGGATGATCCGGAATAACGTGATCTTTTTACCCGAGCTCAGCAGTTCATTTTCGTGATCATGGGTAAACCGGATCTTCAGCGAACTGGATATATTAATATCTTCAATAAGTAATTTTACACTATCAATTAACCCCTTTTCCTTCAACTGGGGCACTACCAGCTCCCTGGATAATTTGCGTATTTCTTCAATGGCTGAAAGCAGGTATTCTATACTTTTTACTTTGAATGTTTTCTCATCAGCAGATAACGGCGTTACCATATCCATAAATAATTTTGCAGTAGAAAGTATCTGGTTGACATTATCATGCAGCTCATGCCCTATTCTTGTTCTTTCTTTCTCCTGTACTTTGATGACCATTTCGGATATTTCCTTTTGTCGCTGCAGTTTTTCTTCTACAAGCTGCCCTTCCAGTTCTTTTAACTCCGTTACGTCCTGTAAGGAACCGATCATTTTTACAGGCAGGCCATTCTCATATACCACATATCCTTTGTCCTGCACATGCTTATAAGTACCATCTGCACATTTGAACCTGTATTCATCCTCCCATGAATGCTGACCCTTATCTGTAGCATCTTTTATAATATCACTAAGCCGGTTACGATCTTCCGGGTGTATCCTGCGAAGCCACCAGGACAACCCTTTCGAATCTTCAGCATGGTACCCCACCATATCCATCAGGGCATCATTGCGGAAAATATACCCGGTTTGCATATCCCATTCCCAGATAGCGTCTGTTGTTGCACGACTTAGCAACAAAAGCCGCTCATTCGCTTCCCTTAATTTTTTTTCGGTAGCAAATTTTTCTGCCATGTTCACGGCGTGCCCGCCCACCATCTTTTTATTAGCAACACCCCGAATAGGGAAAAGATTGATATGGAAAACAAAATTAGTCCCGTCTGACCATTTCATTTTTTCCACTGTTTCAACAGGCAGGCCCGTTTCCAATACCTGGGTATGTTTTTTGTAAAGGGCATCAGCTACGGTAGAAGGCACCAGCTTTAATATATTTTTATTGATGCCCGATTCTTTCTTTAACCCAAAATATTTATAAAAAGAAGTACTGGCGAAAAGTAAGGTAGCATTTTCATCAAGTACCCAGGCCAGGCTGGGTGTATTATCCAGAAAAGAGCGGAACAGGATATCTCTCTCCTCGACCTCTCCAGATAGTTTTTTCTCTCTTGTTACATCCACTATATTCGAGACAACTGCAAAAGGGGCTGCTTCCCCGGAATTAAAAAGGGGCTGAGAGCTGAACAATATGTTTCGTTCATCACTACTATGAAGAGTAATCGTAAGTATCTCAGAACATGTTTTCCCGCTCTGAAGAGCTCTCATGAAAGGGGTGGCACTAAAACGTACCGGTGCTCCGTCTTCTGTACTCACTTTCCAGGAAGTATCCCATATTGATTCTATATTCTTAAGCTGATACAACCGCTCCAGCGTAGAATTAAAAATTTCTGCTGCTTTTTTATTGGCGGCAATAAGCTCACCTCTACTGTCCTGGAAAAGGACTCCGGCATTAAGGCCTTCCACGATCAACTGGTAATTCCTTTCCCCCAACACATTAAATTGCTTCAGACGGTCATCATCTACTATTTTATATCCAACACATAAATAATTCCCATTATAAGCTGCCGGGTCTTCAATATAACTCACCTGCCACTTCATGGGATGGTAATATCCATTCTTAAGGTATAGCTCCGCAGAACAGGGTACGCTTACATTTTTTGCACTGGAAATTGCTTTTTTAAACACCGGTATATGTTCCGGGTGCAGCAACGTAAAGAAATTGATGCCTGTTTCTTTTGGGTTTTTCATATGCAGTGACTTCTGCATATTGGCATTGGCTGAAATTATAGAACCATCCTCATTGATCAATGACAGGAATAGTTCGTCCTTTAATTCGCAGTTGTTAATGAGATTTTTTAATACAGACCACCGTTTCGACATACCACAAACATTTTCCGGAATTAAATGAAATTATTATTGAGGACCAATGTATCTATCCCATCATCCATACGACTCACAATACCCGGTACTTTCGCAAAATCATTTGACTTATCCAGAAAATAATCCGCTCCAAGTTCCCTGCACAGAACACGATAATATTCTTCAGCATGATTTGTCATCATCATCACCTTCGTAGTGCCACCAGCTGATTTGATTTTTTTCAGAAGTTCGATACCGTTTTTCCCTGGCAGGTTTATATCCAGTAATACTAGATCATGCTGTTCACTTAATAATAACCGGCTGGCCTCATCATAATCGCTGGCCACATTGATATAGCCGATATTCTTCACCTCTTCCAGCAGGCCGATCATACGTTCAACAAAACACATATTATCATCCACAATAAGGATCAAAAGTTTTTCTTTACGGCTCACAGGGCTATTATTCATCCTACAAAGAAAAAAAATGAATCCGTATTAAAAAATAGAGTTGCTGATTTTTGATTTGTACTGAAAATAAAATCTGATGTGTAGCTATAATACTACAAAAAATACGTCAAATGAGTTTATTTTCCAATGCGTACTGTATTATTTCCGCATTGGTTTTCATATTCATTTTGGTAAGAATTCTTGTCCGGTAGGTACTGACAGTGGTATTACGCAAGGTGAGTAAATCGCTGATCTCCGAAATGGGCTTCCCCTTGGCTAAATAAATGAAAACATCCCATTCCCGGTCGCTTAACAATTCATGGGAAGGCACATCTTTCTGCTGATCCAATTTTTGAATTAATTTTTCGGCAATACCCTCAGTAATATACCTGCGGCCCGATAAGATGCGGTTTACTGCTGTTACCAGTTCTTCCGGTGCAGCGTCTTTATTGAGATAACCGGAAGCCCCGGCTTTCATTACCCTGAGTGCATACTGGTCTTCAGGATAAATACTAAGTATCAGTACAGGAATTTTTATTCCCTGCTGGGCCATTTGCTTCAATGCTTCCAGGCCACCGCCACCGGGCATAGCGAGATCTGAAACAATAATATCCCAGGTGCCGGAAGCTGCTTTTTCCACAAGCGACGGGCAGTCATTCGCCTCCTCGATATAAGCAAAAGAAAACCCTTCCAGCAGGATTTGCTTTAATCCCCTGCGGACAATTTCGTGATCATCAGCAATCAATACCCTCAGCATAATAATTCCAGGAATTGCATAATTGAAAAGTGGAAGTCCCCTTTAGTACAGAAATTGTTCTGTGCCAAAATGATACACACAAAATAGAAAGGAGGAGTCCCTGAAACTGTAGATGCGGGAATTTTAAGAAAGTAGAATATATACTACACTGCTCATATAAGTCCCTTCTCCAGGGCATATCTCGTTAGTTCGGCGTTGGATCGCATACTCATTTTATCCATGATCCTGGACCTGTA
>JAEUVP010000242.1 GCA_016786805.1 Chitinophagaceae bacterium
TCTGTACCAAGGCCCAAATTGGTGGTGGGAATTGTTGTGGACCAGATGCGCTGGGATTATCTCTATCGTTTTTATGATCGTTATGCCCCAGATGGTGGTTTTAAACGGATGCTGAACCATGGTTTTACCTGTGAGAATACATTAATACCTTATGCGCCTACTGTTACGGCATGCGGTCATGCTTCCATATACACCGGCTCGGTTCCGGCCATCAATGGTATCACCGGAAATTTCTGGTGGGATAACCAGGAAATGCGATCCGTTTACTGCACGGAAGATAAATCAGTTAAAACGGTAGGCAGTTCATCTGCACTGGGCCTGATGAGTCCCCGCAACCTGCTGGTAACAACCATCTGTGATGAATTAAGATTAGCTACCAATTTCCGCAGCAAGGTTATTGGTATTTCGCCTAAAGATCGTGGCGGCATATTACCAGCCGGACACAGCGCCAATGCAGCTTATTGGTATGATAATACGGTTGGCGACTGGATCACTTCCACTTATTACATGAACGAATTACCACAATGGGTAAAAGATTTTAATGCAAAGAAATTGGTTGACTCCTACTATGAACAGGGATGGGATCTTTTATACCCCGCTAATACATATGTACAAAGTTCTGCTGATGAAAAAGTATATGAAGGAAAGCCTTTTGGGAAAAGCTTCCCTTATGATCTGAAAAAATTTATTGGCAAAACATATAGTTCAGTATTAACCACACCTTATGGTAATACATTAACTGCTGAATTTGCAAAAAAAGCTATTACGGAAGAGCAACTCGGTGCTGATGATATTACAGATTTCCTGGCCGTAAGTTTTTCTTCCCCAGACTATATCGGCCATACATTTGGGCCCAACTCTATGGAAGCAGAAGATGGTTTCCTTCGTTTAGATAAAGAATTAGGCAGCCTGCTCAATTTTCTTGACAGCAAAGTGGGGAAAGGCCAGTACACCGTTTTCTTATCAGCTGACCATGGTGTTTCCCAGGTGCCCGAATTCTTGCAGGAAAATAAACTACCAGGGGGCCGTGTCTTTATGAGTAATGTGGTAAAGCAACTGAATAATAACCTGCTGGAGAAATTCAAAATCCCGGGATTGGTGGTGAGCGATGATAATTACCAGTTGCACCTGAACCGAATGGCGCTTGACTCTGCAAAAATTGATAAAGAAGATGTAACAGAATGGATCACCGGTTATCTTTCCTCTGAACCGGGTATTGCCAGGGTATTTCCAATTGACGAGCTGAACGAAGTTCCTTTAGCCGGCCGTATCCGGGAAATGCTGAACAATGGGTATTATCCCCGTCGCAATGGTGATGTGCAGGTGATCCTTCATGCTAATTATATTGATGCATACAGCACAACCGGCACCACCCATGGTTTATGGAACCCATACGATGCTCATATCCCTTTACTCTGGTATGGCTGGGGCATCAAACAGGGAAAAACCAACCATGATACGTATATGTCGGATATAGCTCCTACACTGGCAGCGTTATTACACATACAGATGCCAAGTGGTAGTGTTGGCAAAGTGATCCAGGAAGTACTTAAGTAGGTTTTAAAGCAGAACCAAACAAACCACTATACCATGAGAAAGTTCCTTCTTTTTTTAACTTTTCTGCTCCTGGTTATCAGTAACCAGGTATCAGCCCAGGCAACTAAAAAAATTGACGATTCTTTCTTCCTGGAGGAGCAGCCTCTTGAAATAACCATACAGTCTGATTTCAAAACCCTGCTGGCTAAAAAATTCAAAAAGGAATACCAGCCCGCTACCGTTACTTTCCGTTTTCCCGACAGCAGCAGTATCAAAGAAGAGATCAGGATACAGACAAGGGGAAAGTTCAGGTTAGAGACCTGTTTCATGCCTCCGCTGATGCTGAATTTCAAGAACAATACCTCTCCCCTGTTAAAGCCATTAGGTAAGTTAAAGCTGGTTTGTGGTTGTGGCACTTCAACAAATGATGAGCAGCTCATCATAAAAGAATTCATGGCGTATAAGATCTATAATATGCTGACAGAAAGAAGCTTTAAGGTGCGGTTAGTAAAGATCAATTATGATGACAGCCGCGGCAAGATTAAAAAATATTCACAATACGGATTTTTACTGGAAGATGTAGATGATATGGCTGCCCGGAACAAATGCGTGGAAGTAGAAAGTACCCAATTCCTTACCGAAAAAACAGACAGGCAGCAGATGACACTGGTCGCTTTATTTGAATATATGATCGGGAACACAGACTTCTCAGTTCCTCATTACCATAATGTGAAACTGATGAGGCCTGTAAAAGATAGTACTACCCCGCCAATCGTTGTTCCGTATGATTTAAACCATTGCGGTTTTGTGAATGCGGAATATGCACTGCCAAATGAAGAGCTGGATATCAAATCGGTCAGGGAAAGGCTCTACCGCGGTTTCCCGAGAACAATGGAAGAACTTGAGCCTGTTATTGCCCTTTTTAAGGATACCAAAGAAAAAATATGGAACCTGATCAACAACTGTCTATGGATGAATGCTAAGAACAAGAAAGAAACGACCGGGTATCTTGAAGAATTTTACAAGATCATAGAGAGTAAAAAATCTGTTCAATATCATTTTATTGATAATGCCCGTACCCAATAACGAAATATCCAGTTGATTCTTTGTATACTTGCAGAATTATTAATTACCTGTTATCAGGAAAACCAACTGTATGGAATTAAAAGAACAATTTGAAAAAGCTGTGGCCGACAGTAAGAATCTTTCAGAAAAGCCCGGTAACGAAACATTGCTTAAGTTATATTCACTCTATAAGCAGGCTACGGAAGGCGACGTAACCGCAGATCCCCCATCAAACCCTTTTGATTTTGTGGCAAAAGCGAAATACGATGCATGGTCCGGATTGAAAGGGAAGTCAAATGATGAAGCCATGAACGACTACATTGCCCTGGTGAACAAGCTTAGGTCAAACTGATTTAGCTATAATTTCCTTATACCAATTGCTGAATTGCTTACCAACCACACTGTAACTGAATTTTGAACCGGTCATTGCTGTAACAGCCTTGCTGTTAACCAATGGCCGGTTTTTGATTGCCCATATCATTTTCTCAGCGAGAGCAACAGGATCATGTGGTTTTACAAAAAAACCGTTTAGTGATTCCTGTACGTTTTCATGAAAAACGGGGATATCGCTTACGATCACGGGCACACCGCAGGCATTGGCTTCTATCAGTACACAGCCAAACGTCTCGTAGCTTGAATAAAGAATCAATGCAACAGATTGATTAAGCTCACTTGCAAGCTGCTGCTGCGGTACTTCTTCATGAAACCTCACCTTACCGGTAAGTTGCAGGCTATCTGAAAAATCTACGATCGCCTTTTTTGTTGAACCGAATACCTCCAGTACAGTGTTTGGATATTTATCCAAAACGATCTTAAAAGCCTCCATTATTTCCATTGGGTTTTTAAGGTCATCCAGGCCGGAAATATGAATAAATTTTAATGGCTCCCTTTCTCCTTCCGAAGGATAAAAAATGGCTGTATTAACAACATTGGGAATAATAACAGTTTCAATAAAAGGGAATTTGTTTTTTACTGCACTGCCCAGGTACTGTGATACCGTACTGCACCCATCAGCTTTTCGCATTACTTTCTTCCACAACGACCGGAAATAAAAAGGGAGCTGCTCAAATTTTTCTCTTGCTTCATCCAAAAACCCTGACCAGTGTTCAGATATGACAAAGGGAACAGCCATTGTTCTTTTCAGCCATAAAGCAATGACACCTGCTTTCATGGCTACATGTACATGCACCAGGTCGGGCTTTCCATTTTTGCTGGTATAGTTTCTTACTGCTTCCTTATAGAGTTGCCGGTACTTTCTTTCAGAAAAGAGTTTATCAAAAAAGAAAGGATATTTTGGGCTGTAATAGTAAATGATTGTTTCAGTCAGTTTGTCTTGCGCAGCTTCTTCCGTTAGCACATCTTTTGTTACAGAACCAGTTGAATCCCGGATCACACAGATTACCTGAATTTCTTCAAAAAGACTGACAGCTTCCGCATGACGCTTAATAAAATCGCCGTTGAAAGGAGAACACCTGTTTGGATACCAGCTTGCCAGCCAAAGTATTTTCATGAACTGATCTTTAATTTGGACGCCTGAAGATATTCAATATACTGTTCCAGTCATTCTTTTCCGGGAGCAGCAATTTTGTAATTGAAACTTTATAAGAATAACAATAAATAACCATAAAATAAAACGCTGTAATAGTATACCCGATCGTACTGGCAACGGCCGCCCCTTTCATGCCCTCAGATGGTATCAGGAGAATATCCAGCAGGAAAACAGACGCCAGGCAAAGCAAGGAGCCCCAGAAATTGATTATCAGTTTTCCCTTGCCGCCAAAAAAAGCAGCCAGTATCGTGGCATTACAGAAGAGAAGAATTCCCGGTAATAATACCTGGAAAAGAGAAACAGTGTTCTCATATTCTTTACCAAATAAAAAAGGAACCAGGAATGGAATTAAAAAAAATAAGGAAATGCCTGCAATGATATTCACCATATTCATTACCCGTATAAGAGCATGCATTTTTTTATCATTATTATTGTTGTTTTGCTGTTTAGCTGCAACCGGGAATATGAACCCCGCAAGTAATAAAGGGATGATCCAGAATAATTGGGCCAATCTTACAGCCAGGGAATACCAGCCCAACTCTTCCCCGCCTTTGTAATGATCAAGGAGCCAGTAATCTACCCGGTAGGCCAGGAACTGGATCACATTAATTAAAAAAGCAAAAAAAGAATAGGAGAAGAAAAGCTTTATATCTGCTCTGGTGGGTTTCTCAATCAGCACAGGGTTCTTATTCCAAACATGATAAGCCATTATCATCAGTACAGCCTGCAGCAGGTTCAGAATTATATACGCAGTAAAATAAAAAAATAACGACTTACTGTCCATTACAAAATAAAATATTGAAAAAACGATCAGCATGCAACAGTTGCTGATCAGTAAACCCTTACTCACCAGTGAAAAATGTTGTTTGCCGGTAAGAAGTGCCGCATATTTTTCTGTTATTGAAATACTCAACAGAAAGACCAACCCTAACCAGCCATAAGCCAGTTCATTTTCCCTGAATAAAAAGAAATGTCCGGAAATGGCACGGAAGCCAAATTCAGTAAGAGCCAGTGCCCCTGCCTGGAACAATACAATGGATAGTATAAACCCAAGGATCTTTGAGGGGGACAATTTACCAGAGGCAGAATGGTAGGTGATCCCGGAATCAGCACCAAAACCGGAGAGCAGGTTAAAAATACCGGCATTAGCGATCAGTAATGACAGAACCCCATATCCATTTACACCGGCCAGCCTGGACAACAGGATATTGATGAAAAATACAATGCCAATATTTAATCCCCTGTAAACAATATTGGATGCCACGATTTTACTATTGAGCATGGGGTTGGCCGTTTGAGGAATAAAAATTACGTTTGTCCTGTTTCAAAATTACAATATATACACTCCTTTGTATAAAATCATTAACTGGTACACAAAACAGTTCCCTTTTCCGTACAGGGGATTAAAATTCTTTCTTTCATTCCTGAAAAGCATGGGGCTTTACCACAGGGAGTTTTGCAAAAAATTGCACAACGGTTCCTTTTTTTTAACCCGGCCATCGGAGCATATTCAGCAACAGCTGTTCTGGTACGGTTATTATGAAAAAGATGCTATCCTGACCTGGGAGCAAATGATCCAGGCAGATGCTGTTGTTTTGGATATCGGTGCGAATACCGGCTATTATTCCATTATTGCTGCCAAAAAATCCCGGCATATTTATGCTTTTGAACCAGGCAGTGGTAACAGGAAAAAGTTGGAAGAAAACATACAACTTAACAAACTGGTTAATATCACTGTACTCCCTTATGCTGTTTCAGATAAGCAGGGAGATACAGAACTATTCATTGCCGGCGATGACAATACAGGAATGAACAGCCTGGAACAACCTGGTAATTTCTCCGGGCACAAAGAAGTCGTTGCCGTAGTATCTATTGATGATTGGGTGGCTGAAAATAATATACCCGGCATCAGTCTTATCAAGATTGATGTGGAAGGATCAGAAATGAAAGTATTAAAAGGTATGCAAGCAGTTATTGAAGAGCACCAACCGGTCTTCTTTATGGAGGTGATCGGGCAATTGCTGATGCAATCAGGGCATTCAGTTAATGACATTTATAATTTTCTTTTCTCAAGAGGCTACAATGCTTACGGGATCATAAAGCCGTTGCGATTAAAAAGAATTACTACTCCAAAAGAAGGAGATAGTATTGTATTTGTGCATGCTTCCGCTGTTTTCCCTGCTGCTATCGGGCTGGAATGATCCGGATAAATTTTTTCCTGTTGACATAATAGAGATAAATAAACCAGATTATGGGAGCAAAACTCAGGAGCTTGATAAAAAATAATCCAGTCCAGAAACCAAGCAGGTAAAATAAGACCAGGAAGAAACTTCCTCCCAGCAACTGCAGGTCTTCAATTGCACAAGAGACTTTGAATTTATAATAGCTGGGTTCTTCAAATACCAATTCCAGCGGCGGAGTAAAATGAAAACCATCTGTGGCCACCACTTTGGGATAATTGATTTCAACGGGTATTACCACAGGGCTGTCATTCAGCAAGGGGTAGATGTCCTTGTTGTTGACAACGATCCTGACCTTCATAAAATTCAGTAATACCTGATTGGTCCGGGTAATGACAATATAATACGGTGCCTGGCTCAATTATGCTTTCAGCGACCGGATGATCTCCGTAAAGTCAGCTGCCACCAGCGAAGCTCCGCCAACAAGCCCCCCATCCACATCTGGACAGGCAAAAATCTCAGCCGCATTGCTGGCTTTTACACTTCCGCCGTATAAGATAGAAACTTCGTCCGCTGTATGCTGACCATACTGTCCGGCCAGTACAGAACGTAAATAAGCATGTATTTCTTGTGCCTGCTCTGTTGTAGCGGTTTTGCCGGTACCAATTGCCCAGATCGGCTCATAAGCTATAATAATGTCTTTAAGGTCTTTGGCAGACAAATGAAAGAGTGATTCTTTTAACTGTGTGGCTACATACTCGTTTTGTGTACCTGCTTCCCGGATGGACAGCGGTTCACCACAACAAAAAATGGGGGTAACAGAATTTTCCAGGCAAAGATTCACTTTATCGGCCAGCATGGCATTGGTCTCGTTGAAATATTCCCGGCGCTCACTATGCCCGATCACACAATAAGGAACTCCAATGGAGTGAAGCATTTCCGCGGATATTTCACCCGTGAAAGCGCCTGATTTTTTATGATAACAGTTTTGAGCCGAAACAAAATAATTATACTCATCCGCCACCTCACTCCTGCTCATTAACAGGTAAGGAAAGGGTACTGCAAAGATCACCTGCTGATGAGCAAACAATTTTATACTTTCTCCCAATATATCATCCAGTAGTTTTTCCCCCTGCTGGTAAGTAAGGTTCATTTTCCAGTTAGCAGCTGCAATTTGTTTTCTCATAGTTTGCATTTATTCCTTCTTTAAAATTTGTCAAATATATACTTCAAAATACTTTTTTCTGCATGATTTAATGACTGGTTCTTTAATTTTTTCCAGTCATCAATATCCACCATTGCCTTCTCTAACTCATACCGCTTCACCCCTTCACTGCCCCAAGAAAAAGATGGAATATATTTTGGTGTAAGACCATTGCCAAATACATTGGCTGCAACACCGATCACTGTTCCTGTGTTAATGGATGTATTAATGGCCGTCCTGGAATAATCACCCATCATTACGCCGCACTTGAGGCCTGCATTTATTTCTCCTTTAGGCGTCCATACCCTTACCATACTTGCATTGTTCTTAAGATTACTGTTGGTGGTACCGGCACCCATATTACACCATTCCCCGATCACCGAATCGCCCAGGTAGCCATCATGTGCTTTATTAGAATAACCAAAGAGAATAGAATTCTTGATCTCGCCACCTGCTACGCAATAAGGACCAATGGTCGTGGCGCCATATACTTTGGATCCCATTTTCAAACAGGCTCCCTCGCCTATGGCAAAAGGGCCCCGTATCACTGAACCTTCCATCAGTTCCGCATTCTTGCCAATATAAACAGGCCCGGCATATGCATTGATGATACAATGCTCCAGCTTTGCTCCTTTCTCTATAAAAACCTGGGATGCATTTATGATCTTATTGGACTTGGGGATGGGTTGCGACTTTCTCTTCTTTGTCAACATGGCAAAATCCTGACGGATAGCCCAATCGTTCAATTGGAAAATATCCCAGGGATAATGAATAAGTTTCACCGCTGTTTTAACTGCAACAGCACCGGTAACTTTTATCTTATATTTTTCGCTGATCTCTTTTTTGGTAATACGGAAGATGATACCTGAACTTCCGTTGGCTGAAATAAACTGGCCATTTTTTAGTTTTTGCGCAGCCTTCACCAATTCGGGGGTTGGTAAAACATTGCCGTGTATCATCAGGCAATATCCTTTTTCATCAAGCGCCTCATCAAGGTTGACGGAGCGATCCAGGTCTTTATAGTCATCTTCTTTTTTATCAAAGGAAGGCAGACCCAGCATCTTCTCCCATTTCTCCCGGATCGTCAGGATACCAATACGTATGTCCTGTATTTGCCGGGTCAGCGTAAAAGGATGGAGCATTTCCGGCTGGCAAAACTCTTCGGTGAAAATGATCTTGTTCATTTATACCGGAAAGGTACTAAAGCCTTATTGCAAATAAAAAACCCCGAAGAGGAATCTCCGGGATTTAAAGTATAGCCATGAAAAACAAAAATAATTCTGAAATAAATTTACAGGATTATTTCTTTTTCTCATATTTCTTCTTGAATTTGTCGATACGGCCTGCAGTATCTACCAGCATGTTCTTACCGGTAAAGAAGGGGTGCGACATATTTGAAATCTCCAGCTTCACCAGCGGATATTCGTTGCCATCTTCCCATTTTACTGTCTCTTTTGAGGCAGCAGTGGAGCGGCTTAGGAATGAGTGATTGTTACTCATGTCCTTAAAAACTACTAACCGGTAGCTGTCGGGATGGATTCCTTTTTTCATAACTCTATGATTTTTAAAGGCTGCACGGATTTGGCCGTACAGATGAATAGATAAAATTTGGTCGGCAAAGGTAGGCGGGGAAAGGGTTTTATCCAAATAATAGTAGCAGAATTATGAACCCGGGGCAAAATAAGAAAGCACCAAGCTTTGTCCTCTTTCCAGCTTGCGCCTTCCTGATTTCTAACCCGATGCTTTCTGAGGCTGTTTCTGTCTTTTGAAGGACTTCCACATCCCCCGTTGCATTCCTTTTTGTTTCCAAATTTTCCTGCAACTATTGTACAATGAAGATAGCATTTAGCATTACCCCTTTCCAAATTTTTCAGCCCTTTTGTATGCACCTCTTTTGCACCCGGTTATCCACCGGAAAGCCGCTCTGTGCACATATTTGGCCGGGTTTATACACAAATAAATGCCGGTTAATCTCTCATGTTCTCATATTGCAGCGGAATGCCCAGGTTCCAGCTTTTGGAAGCCTGGATTACGGTCTGCAGATCGTCGATCTTTTTGCCTGTCACCCGCACTATATCATCGTTAATGGAAGCCTGCACTTTAAGACCTGCATCTTTAATATGTTTTACGATCTTCTTGGCATCTTCCTGCTTCAGGCCATTCCTGACGATCACCTCTTTTTTCCAGACTTTACCGCTCTGGGCTCCTTCCTTAGACGCATCAAAAGCTTCCGGTGAAATACCCTGTTTATGTGCCCTGTTGATCAGCACATCGATCAACTGGCGCATCTTCATATCGTCATCTGTTTCCAGTTTTATAACAAATTCCTTTTTATCCAGGTTGATCACAACATGCGATCCTTTAAAATCAAACCGGTTAGTGATTTCTTTACTGGTTACATTAACAGCATTATCCAGTGCCTGGGCATCTACTTTGCTGACAATATCAAATGAAGGCATGACAATTAGTTTTAGTTATTGGCAAATATAGAAAAGTCCCTCTTAGAAAAGAGGGACGGAACATGCACATGAGAAAACTCTCATGATAGAGATCGTTTTAATTCTTTACTGGCCTCCCTGGCCCACCCTGTTCTGCTCATCCTGAGATGCACTGTTGCGGCGGCGGGGTGGAGGGTTCTGCTGTCCGTTCTTTCCGAAACGGTACGTGAATGTGGCTGTAACCTGGCGGTTATCCCAGCGGTTCTGGATCCGGTTATCTACAATATCATATTGCGTTCTGCCTTTAAACCGTTGTAACCAGAAGGGATCCCGGAGATTAAGCCTCACAGTGCCCTTTCCTTTCAATACTTGTTTTTGGCCTCCAAAACTTACCATGTACATAGGTTCGCTGATCGTCAATTGGTCAACACCTCTTGCCCGGTAAAACCCGGTCATTTCTAAAGTGAATCCTTGTTTCAAGGTAAAGGTCTGGGTCATATTGACCATAAAGGAAGTATAAGAAATATCCAATGGCCTGTTCTCGTAAGTTCCTTCGTAATGGTTATTAAAGATATTCGTGAAGAGGTTCAGGTTCCACCATTTGGTGACAGGTACAGGTGCGGTGATGGAAATACCGATATTCCTGAACCTGGCTACATTTTCCGATGTCGCATAAACGATGTCACCATCAGGTTTCAGAATTTGTGAGATCACCCGGTTCGTACTGTTATAATTCAACGTAGTAATCAGCTTACTTTTAAATGAATGGCTCAATTCTACATTATGAGTGAATTGCGGCAGCAGGAACGGGTTTCCTTTACGAAAGGATAACGAATCCAAAAAGTAAATGAACGGGTTCAGGTCCTGGTAATTAGGACGGGTTATCCGGCGGCTATAGGATACAGTGACGGTATTCGATTTATTCAGCTCATAACTGATAAAAGTGCTTGGAAATAAATTGGTGAAATTCCGTTTGAACGTGGAATCATTATTATACTGGTATCCTTTGGCAATTGTATTTTCCAAACGTAAGCCGGCCTGGAACGACCATTTTTTTACCTGCTTGTTAGCATTCAGGTAAACGGCATTGATATTTTCGTCATATACAAAATGATTGGAACGCCCATCATTTACCCAGTCCGACCCGTTCCATCTCTTATAATCAACCAGGTTATCATTTTCCACAAAGCTGCTTTTAAAACCAGCTTCGAGTCTTCCTCCTTTTTTGAAAGGATGCACATAATCTGATTTCACCGAATAGATATTAATGCTGGCCGGCAAATAGCCCCTTAATTTCAGCTGGTCGCCTACTGGCATTCCATTGCCCTGGTAAAAGTCGGTAACCAACTGCATATTGGAAGTATTACTGTAAGTAATGTAATCAAAATCAGCCGTCAACTCACGACCGGTTGAATCAAACACATGCCGGTAATTGAAATTGGAAGTCAGGTTTTTGAACCGGATCTTATTATCCGTTTGTGATACCATCCTGGATAAGACCTGGTAATTCTCATCGGCGGTGGTCGTAACAGTTTTGGGTGTTGGATGCCCTGAAAAAGTAAAGCCACTGACCACCACTCCAAATGTGTTCTTCTTATCAGCAAAAAAATCCAGCCCAAGTTTTAGTGTATGATTGTTATTGCCAAATTTAAATTGTGTTTCCACATCATTGTATCCCAGTATGTCCTTAGCCTGGTTCAGTTTTGTCCTGGTGAATTGCAATTGACTGCGGCCACTAAAAAAATTCGGGTTATAGTTTCCAAAGAAGTTGATCTTATTTTTCCGGTAATTAAAATTGATACTGTTTTGCGATTTAGGGATCACATAAAAGGTTCCATTCGCTTCGTAATAGCTGGTGGTGATACCTGCCATGATGGAACCATTGAAACCAGCCGTTCTGCCTTTTTTAGTTTTGATATTGATCACTCCTGAATTACCGGAAGCATCATACTTGGCAGAAGGGTTCGTCATAATTTCGATCTGGTCAATCGCTGATGCCGGCATATTTTTAAGCAAATTGGCAAGATCTGTCGCGGAGAGAAAAGTTTGTTTGCCATCCATCATCACGATCACCCCTGCTTTACCCCGCAGGCTGATAGCACCGTCATTACTGACAGTGATACCAGGTGATTTCTCCAATACTTCCAGTGCTGTTGCCCCGGCACTGGTGGGCGAAGCATCCACATTCACTACCGTTTTATCGATCTTTGTTTCGATAAACGGTCTTTTTGCAGTTACTGTTACGCCTTCTATTCCCTTTGCAGCTTCATTCAGCTGCAATGATTCCATTTTTATCACCGCTGCAATACTCACAGAAAATGGGTTACTGAATTTCTTTTCAAAACCAACCGATGTTATAGCAAGCAGGTAATCGCCTTCTTTGATATTTTCAAATTCGTAAGCTCCGTCTTTGCCGGTGATGGCAAGCTTTACCAATGAAGAATCTTTTGTTTTCACCAACGATACAGAAGCTGACTGTACTGCCTTACCCGTATTATCGGTTATAACACCTGTAATCTTACCCGTATTCGTTTGTGCGAAACTACCTGTAACAATGGCCAGGTATACAAGAAGAAGGCTTGCGATTTTTTTCATAACATGGCTATGGTTAATGATCAATGAAAACTAAAGATGCCATGAATAACCGGGGTGACTTACTTAAATATGATAAGCTTCGTAGTTTGCGTGTTGAAGGGTGATTAAACCATGCCGATACACCAACGGTTAAAAAACAAGTTCCCGGTGATAAAACAAAAATAGAGCTGTCAGTTTTTTACATTACCGATCATTACAATGTGAAAGCCCGGGTAATATACCCGGGCTTTCGCAGAATTATAAGATAGGTTTAATCGTTAATGGCGTGGTTAGTTACCGGTTTTCACACGACTTTCTTCATCGGATGCACCGCTTTTTCTTCTGCGTTCCGGGGCAATATTGTTTTTCCCGAAACGGTACGTAAAGCTCAGGTTAAACTGGCGGCTGTCTCTCCTGCTGGCAATATCCACATCCACATCGCTGTATTTTGCATAGCCGCTGAATTGTTGCGAGAAGAATATATCCCGGACACCCAGCTTAACGGTTGCTTTTTTCTTGAACAGTTGTTTAGTGATCGCACTGTTCACGGCCCACATATCATAAGCTACCAATAATCCTTCCGCTCCTTTACTGCGATACCAGCCGCTTACTTCTGCGCCCCATCCCTTTCCGAAGGTGAAACTATTGGTCATGTTTGCCATAAAACTGGTGAACTGTATATCAACCGGCTCGGTCTGGTAGATACCGGAATAATGATTATTAAATACATTCAAATATATATTACTGTTCCACCATTTCTTTACAGGTACATTAGCCATAACAGCAATCCCAAATTGTTTCATGCTACTGAAATTCTCTCTTGTCTGGTAGGTTTCATTCTTATCGGTATTCTGCTTCAGCAGTTCTGTAATGATATCATTCGTGACTGTATAATTCAGCGTAGTGGTCAGGAACCTTCTAAAAGTGTGGCTGAATTCGATATTATTGGTAAACTGTGGTTGCAGGTAAGGATTACCTTGTCCGTATGTTAATGAATCCAGGAAGAAGATGAACGGGTTCAGGTCATCATAATCCGGGCGGGAAATACGGCGGCTGTAAGACAAGCTGAATTGATTTTTGTCGTTGGCGGCATAGGTTACACCCACGTTCGGGAACAGGTTGGTATAGTTACGTTTGAAAGAAGAATCATTGCTTACCTGGTGACCTTTGGCAATGGTATTTTCCACCCGCAGGCCGGCATTCAATTCCCATTTCTTGATGGTTTTAGAAAAAATAGCATAGGCGGCATTAATATTCTCATCGTAAATAAAGTGATTGGTACGCTGATCTTTTACCCAACCGGTATTATTACTGTTACGCAGGTAGTCAACCCTGTTATCCGTATTTACAAAACTGGTCTTTAATCCTGCCTCTAACTTCAAACCACTTTTGAAAGGATGCACATAATCGATCTTACCACTGTAAATATTAATAACTGAAGGAATAGTTCCTTTTAAGACAGCATGACCGTTCTTTACGTCAAAAATATCATAGCTCTCGGTTGTAAGCTGTGTATTATTTTTATTGTTGTAATAGATATAGTCGATATCCGCCGTGATCTCACGACCCGTTGAATCAAAAGTGTGTTTATAATTAAAATTGGTAGACAGGTTAGAAGAACGGCGTGAATTATCACCTTCAGATACCAATTTTGAAGTGATATTCCCTACATTATCCCTGATATTGGTCCGGCTGAAAGGATCTTCATCACCGGTACTGAAATTTCCATTCACAACGATACCTGCCACATCTTTCTTAGAAAAATTATAATCGATCCCTGCTTTCAGGTTATGATAATTCCCCATGAAATGCGGCCTTGATACCTGGTCAACAGTTCTTACCAGTACCTTATTCTCATACAGTTTACGATCAATAATAAGCTTATTAAATCCTTCCCATGTTCCTCCATTATAACCTCCAAAAACATTCAGTTTGTTATTCCTGTAATTAAGGTTAACACCTCCGTTTACCCGGCCATAGATTCCCTGGGTATAACCAAGATTGGCATTACCGTTCATTCCTTTTACAATTCCTTTCTTTGTTTTGATATTGATGATGCCTGAGTTACCGGCTGCATCATATTTAGCCGGCGGATTGGTCATGATCTCAATTTGCTCCAGGCTGCTGCTCTGCATATTCTTTAATAAGGCAGCCAGGTCAGCACCACTCATATAAGTTGGCTTACCATCAATAAGTATCATTACCCCCTGTTTTCCTTTTAAACTGATGTTACCATCATTATCAACGGACACACCCGGGGATTTCTCCAGTAATTCAAGAGCTGTTAAACCACTATTGGTGGGGGAAGCATCTACATTAATAAGCGTCTTTCCTGCTTTTTGCTCGATCAGGGGTTTTTTAGCAGTCACGGTCACCCCTCCTACTGTTTTTGCCTGAGGGATCAGTTCGATGGTCTTTAAAGTAATATCAGTTGTGGCTGCGTTGATGGTAAAGGTTTCGGAAAAGCCTTTCTGGTGGCCAACAGCTGAAACTGATACGAAGTAAGTTCCCTCGGCAATTCCTTCAAAACTGAATTTGCCGGTCTTATCCGCAACACTCATTTTGGCTATAGCGGAATCCTTCGCCCTTAATAAGGTAATAGTGGCAGATTCGATCGTTTTGGTATTACCATCCACGATAGTTCCTGCAATTTTACCGGTTTTTACCTGTGCCTGGCTGACAAAGGATAAGGTCGTCAGAGCTATTGCCAGCAAGGTTAAGATCTTTCTCATTTGATTGGTTTTATGAATTAGTACTTGTTTTTGATTATTACAGTTCAAACTTAGGTACTTTGCTTTGCATAGTACAATGTTTTAAAATAAGCGGCCGTATTTACTGACAAGCGGCCGATTGCAGGGTACAGTGATGAGACGTGAGAGCGGAAAACTGGTTACATATTTATCCGATTTTCGGACGAAAGGCCATATTTGACTATAAACGGATAAAAGTAATTCCGCCCCAAATCCGGGTTAAAAGTAGGCTGGTACAATGGGGGTAACAAGCCAATTAAGAGCAACTGGCTGTTTGAGTTATTGAACCGGGGTAAACTGGTTATGAACCGTTTCAGAGTCCAAACTCTGACCGGATTTCATCATGGTAGGTTCTGCCGGAGGTGAGGCGGGTGCCTGCCTTATCATCCATGATAAACAGGTAACGGCTATTGAAATGCCGGTGCATTTCTTTGATCTTGTCCTTATTAATAATGTAGGATTTCTGGATGCGGTAAAATTGGGGGGGTAGCTTTTCAGACAAAGTGGTCAAAGACTGGTCTGTAAGATGTTTTTGTCCGTCTGTTGTAAATACATACACATATTTATCCTGTGCTTCCAGGTAAGCAATATTCTCATATCTGAGTAAAGTAATCCTGTCACCGGTCTTGATCGGTAAGGCCGTTGCTTTTTGTGGTGCTTGTAACTGGCGGATAATATCCTGTAAACTGTTTATATCTAAGGTTTGATTCAGGCGGCCAAACTGCTTCAGCTTATCAATACTCTGCTGCAATCTTTCTTCTTTAATTGGTTTCAGCAGGTAATCAATCGAAAAATTCTCAAAGGCCTTGATGGCATACTGTTCGTAAGCTGTGGTGAAAATAACATTGGGCTTATGTGTTAACTGCTCCAGCACTTCAAAACCGGTCAGGTCGGGCATTTGTATATCCAAGAAAATAAGATCAGGGCGAAGCTCTTCGATTTTTGTGATGGCTTCTCTCCCATTGCCGGCTTCGGCTACAACAGTTACTACTTGTGCATATTCCTCCAGCAAGCTTTTCATCAGCCTGCGGGCAGCCGGTTCATCATCGATGACGATAGCTTTAAACAACTGGCTCATTTTTCATCAGTTTATGTATATGGATAGCTACTTGCTTGACCGGCTGGTTAGTGAAATGGATTTCGTATTGCCCCGGGAAAAGAAGATCCAGTTTATCGTACACACTCTTCACACCATAACCCGGCATTAATTCAGCAGGAAATGCAGGCCCGTTATCCGCAATAGTGATCAGCATCCCGGTTTCCTCTTTCTTTATTGTAAGCACTATTTCGGTCATTTCACCGGTTACTTTTAATCCATGCTTCACCGCATTTTCCACCAATGGCTGAAGAACAAATCTCGGCACCAGGTAATGCCCCATATCATCCGCAACATTGACCGTATAATTTAACTGGTCTTCGAATCTTATCTTTTCAATTTGCAAATACACTTCCGTCATCGCCACTTCATCATTGACCGTAGAAAAATTATTCTGGCTGTAATTGATACTGTAACGGAAAAGGTCGGCCAGGGCAATGGTCATCTTCCTCGCTTTCTTTCCATCTGTCATCGAAAGATCAGCAATGGAATTAAGTGCGTTGTATAAAAAATGCGGGTTCACTTTTGAATGCAATGCATCCAGTTCTGCTTTGGCTTTTGATTCCCGCATCCGGCTCAACTCGAGTTCCTTGGCATCAAACTTTCGTTTTCGTTCAATATCCAGGTAACTGATTACAGAATAGATCAGCCCGGTTGCCCCGGCCAGGTACACACTATTCAAGATCACATATTTCAGGTAAGGTGCTTTGCTGCCGTACAAATGATAAGCAAACGGGATATTGATGATAATGGTGGTTACGATCAGGGTGATTACGATCAGCAGGTTGTGTTTAATAAAACCCATTTGTTTGAACCGCCTGTTTTCAGCAATATATCTTACGGTATTAAAGACAAGCAGGGTTGTTACTGTTACTGAGATAAGCTGGCCAACTACCGACCATAGCCATCCCCATTTGGCCAGCATATAAAAAAAACCTCCCGACATGGGCACCATGGCATTCGAGATGCATAAAATAGCCAGCCATGCCACCACGTTCTTTCGCAGCAATTCGTTTTTGATAGACTGCTTGAACATCCGGGAGAATTGCGTGAGCACATAGAGGCCTGCCACAGCAAACAAAAGGCTGAAAATTATCAGCAGGACATATTCCAATGTAGATGGTTCTCTCATACAGGCTGGCAATTTAAGAAAAGAAGCAGAAGCCCCGCCTGTCGCTTCGCAAAATGGCTTTTTTCAGGCGTGAACTGATTATCTTGCAGAAAATTCGCAGAATGGTGATTGATTTCAGATCGGACACAGTGACCAAACCCTCCCCGGCCATGCTCGAGGCCATGATGAAAGCAAAAGTTGGCGATGATGTTTTTGGCGAAGATCCCTCTATCAATGAACTGGAAAATAGGTCAGCTTCCCTCTTTGGCATGGAAGCCGGGCTTTTTTGCCCTTCCGGCACCATGACCAACCAGGTCGCTATTAAATGCCATACACAACCCGGTGATGAAGTAATCTGCGATGAAAGTGCCCATATTTATCAGTATGAAGGTGGTGGTATTGCTTCTAACTCTGGGGCTTCTGTCAAATTGATGCAGGGAGACCGTGGCCGGTTTACTGCTGAACAAGCAAAAACAGCCATCAATCCCGATGATGTGCACCGGGCCAATACCAGTTTGATCTGCCTTGAAAATACCAGTAACCGTGGCGGCGGCAGCTGCTATGATTTTGAAGAGATAAAAAAGATAAAAGCCCTTTGTACGGAAAACAAACTGGCTTTTCATTTGGATGGAGCCCGGTTATGGAATGCACTGGTAGCTAAAAATGAAACACCGAAACAATATGGTGAAGTATTTGACAGTATATCCATTTGTTTCAGTAAAAGCTTAGGCTGTCCTGTTGGCAGTGTATTGCTGGGTACAAAAGAGTTTATTAAAAAAGCAAGAAGGGTGAGGAAGGTTTTTGGTGGTGGTATGCGGCAGGCCGGCTTTATTGCAGCTGCCGGCATCTATGCATTAGAAAATAATATTCAGCGGCTGGCCGAAGATCATTTGCATGCACAGCAGATCAGTGAAGCAATTGCGAAGAAGAGTTTTGTGAAAATGGTTTTACCCGTTGAGACCAATATCATCATCTTCGAACTGAAAGAGGGAATGACAGCTCCCGAATTAGTGGCCAAACTGAAAGAGCATCATATTCTCGGTTATGCCATTGCGCCTAACCGGGTAAGACTGGTTACCCATCTTGATATCACCAAAGAAATGACCGCCACAACCATTGAACGTTTTAATCAACTATAATATGTTACCTAAGATAAACCCTACATCAACACAAGCCTGGCAACAATTACAAGCTCATTACCACGAAATAAAAGAAAAGCAGCTGCGGGAATTGTTTAAAGAAGATACTAATCGTTTTGAAAAACTATCGGTAGAAAAAGGCGATATCCTGTTCGACTATTCCAAGAACATCATTACAGATAAAACACTTCACTTATTATTACAACTGGCTAATGATTGCAAACTGAAAGAAGCGATCAACGCCCTATTTGCCGGAGACAAGATCAATGCTACTGAAGGCCGTGCCGTTTTACATACAGCGCTGAGAAATTTTTCCAAAGAACCTGTTTTTGCCGAAGGCAGTGATGTGATGCCGCTGGTGCGAAAAGTGCTGAAGAAAATGAAAAGCTTTTG
>JAEUVP010000246.1 GCA_016786805.1 Chitinophagaceae bacterium
TTCTTTACCCAGATAAAGAGTGATGAGGTCACAGATGGTAAGCTGATCTTCAACGTAGGTTTTGATGCCCGTCATTACTTACCTATTTACCGGAATGCGATCTGGGCGGTCCGTGCTGCCGGTGATTTTTCCTGGGGTGATCAGAAGGTGATCTATTATTTGGGAGGTGTTGACAACTGGTTCTCACCCAAATTCAACAATGCCAACCAGCCGGATCCGAATGTGACCTATACTTACCAGTCGCTGGCTGTAAACCTGAGAGGGTTCCCGCAAAATGTATCCAATGGTAACAATGCTTTTGTGATCAACAGTGAAATAAGGGTTCCCATCTTTACCACCTTATTTAATAAGCCGATCAACAATGCGTTCTTAAGGAATTTCCAGATCGTGCAGTTCCTGGATCTGGGTGCTGCCTGGACCGGCAGCCCGCTGGATATTGAAAGACCGGGTGTGATCTACTCCCAACCGAATATTCCTGTATCGGTGCAGATCAAAGCCGGCGGTATTGGTCCTTTTGCCGGTGGGTATGGTTTTGGAGCAAGAAGTACTTTGTTAGGCTATTTCCTGCGGCTGGATGCGGCCTGGGAACTGAAAGGAGTGTTCAGGGGCAAACCACAATGGTATTTTGCGATGGGATTTGATTTCTAAGCACAAGTAACGAATACATTAAAAGTCCTCCAATCATGGAGGACTTTTTTGTTTGCCATAGGCTGGACAGAAAACCAACAATCAACCGAGTTTATATCAGATCACTTTGGCCATTCTTTTTACCGACATATAAATGATCGTCATGAAAATGGCAAAGACCATGATCATGCCCCAGGGGTACATATTCCGGAAAGGATGGATCAGCATATAACCGATATCAGCAAATAATTCAAAGGGGTTGGTGAGAATATCCCAGCTGTTGAACCGCATGAACCGGCCAATATAAATACCCCACGCATTCAGCCACATCACCGGTAAGAGGAATAAGAATTCATTCTTATACTGGAAACAATGCCTGAATATCCGTTCGATCTGCCGGATCGATAAGATACCCAGCAGCAATCCATTCCACGCAAAGGAAAAGATCAGTGTGAGGTCGAACCAGCGGGAAGAACCTTCCTGGAATTCGAGGTGAAAAAGATCCGTGATGATATAAAATGAATTGGGCAGAAATAATAACCACACCGCAATGACCACAACGAATTTCCATTTATTCTCGATCCACCCGGGCCTTTTCTCCAGCTGAGAGGAGATATAATAAGGAACAAACGCCAGGAATAAATTCCAGGGCATGAAAGCAAATAATAAACTACCCGTTATAATGATCCTTGCTACTTCCAGCAATAAACTAAACAGGCAGGAGAGTAATAACCATTTCTCCATCTCTGTCCGCTGAAAATAGAGAAACTTTAAATATTTATTTTGTTGCAATACTTGTAGCATATTAAAAAAGTTTAGGAATAAAAATGAGGGTACCCGTAACCACAGCCGTCATGGCAGCTAACAAAACAGCGGCAGCCGCCACATCTTTGATGTACTTTACTTTTGGATGCTGTTCCGGCGATAAATGATCCATGATGGCTTCGATGGCGGTATTGAAAACTTCAGCTACCCATACAAAGCCGGTAACGATCACCAGAGCAATAATCTCTGTTTTTGAAACCCCGAAAAACAAAGCGGCCATAAAAACAATAGCGGTAGCTATCAGGTGGATGATAGCATTGTGCTGGTTACGGAAAAAACTGCTCACGCCATCTATTGCATACAGGATGCTGCGCCAGCGGGCCTGCATTGAAAAAGATTGTTTTGTTTTCATACTGAAATTTTAATTGCATGATGTAAAGAACCTGTCACAGGAAACGAGGAATTTTTTCCTTTTATCATTCGTTCACACGTCATAAATTCAAACCAATTCTCACGGGCAAAAGAAAAAAGAGTGTAGCCGCCGGCTTTCACAACTCTGTAATGTGTTGCCCATACCATCACAATGGTTCCGGCCATTAAGACCTTATGAAGAAACCGGGAACACCCAACTGACAGTCGTGATTTTCTGCTGTACACCTGTTGTAATGTGTATGACTGAAAACGAAGATGCATTTCCTCATCCACGAGTATTTGTGTGCATAATTGTTGCAGCAATTCCGACCGGGTGGCCTTATAAAGTGCTTTGTAATAAACCATCGCAATAATCTCGGCGGTGAGTAAAACAGTAACAGTTCCCTCCAGCCCCGCCAGGATTCTTAATCTCCTGAAAATGGAATCCAGCCAGTGATGCCGGAGCTTCTCCATACCCTGCATCTCCATAAATTTCCCCAGTACCATGGCATGATCCTGTTCCTCCTTGATAAACACTTTGACGGTACTGGTGTAGCTTTCATCATTCAGGCTACCGGCAAACTGGATAAAATGTTTCCCCTCCGAGTGTTCACCCCGTTGAAACTGGCTTAGAGATGCTGCTATTGTTTTTCTTTCACTGGTTGTTAGTAATCTATTTTCATCCCAGTCGATATGATCAAAATGATTGCGGTTAGAGAGAAAGTACTGTTCCCATGATTTAAAGTGCATAGAATAGGTTTTAAGTTTACCATTGAATTTTTCTTGAGAAATACATCACCACCGCCAGCGTCAGGAACAAGCCAACACTTCCCAGCAACAAAGCGTAATCCTGTAATTGTAAAATGGTAAACACATAGGAATAGAGTAATACCAATACAAACGACAGGAGCATAGATAGTTTCGAGGATCCTAATAATCCCTTCACAAACCAGGTGATCAGTCCAACGGTGGCGAGTGCCGCAATACCATAAGCGGTATTGAAACCCACATACTCCGAAAATGATAATAACAATGTATAGAAAAGGATAAGGGCAAAACCAATTAAGGCATACTGCACAGGGTGTACGGATTTTTTATTCGTGGTCTCAATTAAAAAAAAGGCCGTGAACGTAAGCAAGATACAGAGGATGGCATACTTCACCGACCTCATCGTTTTCTGGTACCCATTCACAGGAATAAAAAGGTCAGTACCAAAAGAAGCCGCAGAAAGGATATAACTGTCGTTCCTCCATTGCTGGGGAAAGGAACGGGTCAGTGACAGGCTTTTCCATTGTGCAGAGAAACCGCTGTCGGCGATATCTGAAGTAACCGGTAACTGGCTGCCAGTGAAACTAGGGTCCGGCCAGGCCGATTGCATCGTTACTGTTGTTTCTTTACCAACCGGTGTATACATCAGTTGTTCTGATCCGCTTACCTGTATGGCACCTGAAAAGCTGATGCCGTTTGCAATATCAGTTTCCGCCAATGTTACCGGCGAAACAAATGCTTCTTTAAATACTGCATTATTGATCAGTTGTGGCGCCAGTGACAGCAGCGAATCATTCCATTTCATTTTGATCTCTTCTTTCAACCCGCGGCTGTCGGTAATACCCATACAGATATAGGCTTCGTTCCATAATAGATCTGCACTGTTCACTTTGATCTTCGTTAAAGGGAGCGGAGAAAATTTCCCGCTGATGGATATATCGGCAGTGTACAACATCACTTCATAAATACCCCGGTATTTTTTAACCGGCACCACTGTTGACTTCATATCCAGCTTATCTGGTAAAAAATAAGCCAGTTGCCGGCTATGACTTATCGTTCCGTTAGAAGCAGTGATCTTTTCATCAAAAGGTATCACTAATACAGGCCCGGTAATATTTTGCCGGCCCGCCCATTTACTGCTTACTTCTGTGACGGCTTCTTTTTGACGCTGCTCTCTTTCTTTGATCAGATCCTGTACAAAGAAGGCCGGTATCAGTAATAATAATACCAGTACCCCGATCATCAGCCCTTTGATCAGCAGTTTACTTTTTTGCCAGATGTTGTTGATAGTTGATTCCATTGTTTATAGTTTAATTTTTTCAGAATAATGCGCAATGAGCAACAGGAATTGTTTGATCCGTATCGTAAGGGTTACAAACACTACTGCATATACCGGCCAGACATCTACTACTACTTCAATACCAGCAAATCTGCCATCGCCAAATAAGGCGATAAGCTGCAGGTTGAAAAGAATGGCCAGCATCACGGCGGCATACCAGCATGCTATTTTCCAGTTCACCTGCATGGGCGAATCCATGATCAGTGAAAGAAAAAGCCAGGCCAGTAACAGGGAAGGCAATCCACCCAGTGAACCCACAAGCACCGTTATAAAAAAAGTAGTGAAGATGTTCTCATCGCCCATAAATCCATGCTTCGGGTAAACCAGCAGCACGGTAATTCCCAATCCGCAAACCAGTACAGATAAAAACCATGTATTTATTATGTGCAGAAATGTTCTCATAATACTTCATGTTTTGCTTCAGTATCCTCGAGCCACAAGATTTTCTTATAACAAATAGCCAAAGGGAATAATCCAATAATTCCAAAAGAGCAATCGATCAGCCGCCACCAAAACGGGATATCCCTGAAATACCCGGCTATCAGTGCAAAAGGAATGATCAGTAAACAGGTATACATACCAAACTCGATCACCCATTTATTCCGCACAGGGTCTTTATACGGCCCGATGAATACGAGTGCTAAAACAAAATGGGCAAAGGCCAGCCAATCGTATCCATAAAAAAGAAAAGGATATTGTTTACCTGTTGCCAGGACGCCGGCATAAACTCTTTCAAGCCACAATCCAATAAGTGAATCGCTGGAAAAAAAGGGGATCATAAAGGAAAGCCCCTGCTCAACCGGGACAGCTGTTATCCCGCTGGCGACAAGGGCCAGCATAAAGAACAGTAGCCAGTTCTTTATTAACTGTTTATTTTTTTCTATTTTAAAAGTGCTTTGCATTACAAAGTGATTACGCAAAAAAAA
>JAEUVP010000266.1 GCA_016786805.1 Chitinophagaceae bacterium
GACTGGTGCCAACGGGCAACTGGGAAAAGAGCTTAAACAATTATCTTCTTCTTTCCCGCAGTTTGATTTTCAGTTCTTGTCAAGAGAAGATCTTCCAATCCATCATTTTGAACTTGTACGGAATTTCTTCAACGCTTATCACCCAACATATTTAATTAACTGTGCAGCATATACGGCTGTTGACCGGGCAGAGTCGGAGAAGGAATTAGCTTTCCAGGTCAACGGGGAAGCCGTAGGTGTTTTAGCGGCTGTTTGCAAAGAGAAGAATTGCCGCTTTATTCATATCTCTTCCGATTATGTTTTTGATGGGACTGCCACGGTTCCTTACAAAGAAGATCACCCGGTGAATCCTCAATCAGTATATGGCGCATCCAAGCTGGAAGGTGAACAACAGGCTTTTCAATTTAACCCGGATAGTATCGTCATCCGCACTTCCTGGGTTTATTCCGAATTCGGGAAGAATTTTGTGAAGACCATGCTCAAATTGATGTCAGAAAGAGAAGAGCTGAATGTGGTCAGTGACCAGGTCGGTTCGCCAACATATGCAGCCGACCTTGCCACGGCTATTTTACATATTATCAGTTCCGGTAAATGGAAGGGCGGTATTTATCATTACAGTAACGAAGGGGTGATCAGCTGGTATGATTTTGCGGTTGCTATAAAAGAACTGGCTGACAGTAATTGTAAAGTGAATGCTATTCCCACTTCTGCTTATCCCACACCGGCAAAAAGGCCGGCCTATTCTGTGCTGGATAAGTCAAAGATCATGACAACATTTGATCTGCCGATACCAGTCTGGAAGAATAGCCTGGCAACTTGCTTGGAAAGACTAAAATGACAAAACCCTCCCACCAGCGGCGGGAGGGTTTCTGTTGACCTAGACGGAGTAGATTCGAACCGACTTATAGTTGGACTTACTTCACTTGCCGCTCTAATTACCTGATGTTATTAGTTTTAGGAATTTTCTTAAATACTCTAAAGATCAAATCCCGAAAATTGTATGTCAGGTCAGGGAATTAGATTTTCTAACCCTGGGGTGTTCATTATTCTCTCAATTTCTGATTCTACTAATTGGGTTATTTGAAGTTTGATTCCCTTAAAATTATTGTTGATCATTTGATTATTCACTGGATTTAGAGATGGCAAAGGACTATATGCTTCTGTTTCGGTTCTGAGTTGAACATGGTCATTAATTATCTCGCAATGAAATGTTTTCAACTTTATCTTCTGAGTTGGGTCATCAGCTACCATGCCGACAAACTCCCCGGATGAAAGCCCCGCAATTTTCGATTGGGGTATCGCAAAATCTAATTGACTGGATTTGCTGATCGAAGTATCAGTTCTGTTGATTGAAATACTTTCCTTGACTTGGTTGATTTTCCCAAATCTCTCTGATAAGGCTTTGGAAGTCTCACCGGTAACCTGGCCACTAATTATATTACCTGTAATGTTCATGATAACAGCCGACTGATCTGCTCCATAATCTTTCTTTAACTGGCTGAAGTCTTGTATGCCTAGGCAGGTAGCAACTTTATTGGAACGGGCTGTCGCAATCAGGCTGTCAATATCATTAAAAAAGATGGTAGGGAACTCATCGAATATCAAACTTGATTTGAGACGATTCTTCTGATTAACCAGCTTGATCAACCTCGTTACATACAATGACAACACAGCACCATATACCTGTTGCTTTTGAGGATTATTGGCCAGGCACACAATTTTAGGTTGCTCCGGGTCATTGATATCTAACGTGAAGTCATTGGCAGATAATACCCAATAAAGTTGAGGGGAGGACAGACGCGCCATGCCAATCTTGGCACTGGCCACCTGGCCTTCTAATTGCTCCATGGCATCGTTCTGGTAGGCCGATATAAAAGGATTTATAAGCACCTCTATTTCCGGTTCCGTTCGAAGAACCGAAAACAGTTTTTGATAGTCCACCTGCATCAGTTCTATCACATGGGGTAAGGTGAGGTATTTGCCGCCCTGGTATTTTTTTAAAAACCAGATAATTGCAGTTAGAAAATTAATAGGGGACTCGACAAAGAAATCACCCTGCTTGGTGATCCAGTCCCTGTTCAATCCCATCATTATTGACCGTGATGCTTCTGTCGCATCTGTGATATCAAACATGGTGGTTGCGTCCAGGGGATTGCACCTGTGACTCTTTGAAAGGTCATCGAAATTGATCGTATAAAATTGGGGTTCTACTTTGTACTTATCTTTATTTTTAAGCAGTGTGTTTAAAGCGATCTTAGTGAGGTCATCATATTTAAAGTCATACACCAGCATGGTGAATCCCTTTTGAATATGCTGGCGGATGATATGCTGGATCACAAAATAGGATTTACCAGCACCGGGAGATCCGCATACCAATAAACCCCGGAAGGGGTTAATAATATTGATCCAGCTTTTCCGAAACTTTCCTCTCAAATTATACTGAGCCGGTAAGTTAATAGAGTATTCATTTTCGAGCAACCGTTCTTCCTGCGGAAAGGTTTCATTGAGCTCGTTGAAAATGTCTTTACCAAGATTTAACTTAATATAACGACTGAGCATTGTGCCTCCTGAGAGTATCAGCAGAAATCCTGTTCCAGACAATATCATGTAGGTAATTCCCACTGTAAGTAAATCCGACTTTGACTGCAACAAAACTATACTGCCAAAGTATAATAAGACCCCTGCCAATTGGTATAGGATGATCGTTCTTACACTGATATTTTCATCCTTCTTTCCTTTACTGCCCAGCAAGGAAATTACAAGGAGTGCGAGTGCCAGCAATTTTGATTTTAAAGCAGTATCCAATAATCCTGTCCGGCTGATATTTTGCAGGAACCTGTCACTGAAATCACTGCGAAGTTCCCAATAGGCAAAGCAGCCATAACAGGAGTAATAAAAATGGATAAGCAAGAGTACAATACTTCCCAGCCTTGTAAAGTCTACAATCTTCCGCAGCCCCACTTCATTTTCACCTGTTCCTGCCATATTTATAGATTTTTATTTCGTTTCTTTTTTTTCTTTTTAAGAAGTTCTCCAGCCACCCGGTTTGTATTTTTTTCATGATCCATCAGTTCTTGCAGCAGGTTTCCTTTGTTATAACCGGGCTCATCGGGAGAATTTTCTTGCAGTGTTTTTAGCTCTCTTGGATTGCTGACAGTGGTTTGGGAAGTTTGCGATTTTTCAGGGATGGATTCTTCTTTTTTGGTTCCTCCAATTTTTGCTTCAATCCCGGCAATGCTGTATTGTTTTCCAATATCACTACCATTGATGATGGATTTGGTCCTGTAATCAATAAAAGTGATACCGTAAATCAGACCCTCTTTATTCTGCCTCAACACCGTTTGTACCCGCTCCTTTAGTAAGGCATCAGTAAATTCTTTCAGGCTGCCCGGTGAATTTGCCAGGACCCAATCAATACTGGCTTTTAATTTTCTTTTATCTGGTTGACGAAGCGTTTCATTGGCGTGGAATTTCTTCTCCAGTACTGCCAGGGTGGGTTTGCTGTATAAGTGACTGGCTTTTACCGGAACTCCGGTTTTGTTTCCCTTTTCATCGAGTAAGCAGTACAAGAGGCCACCTTTGCGGTGAACGATGCTATTTTCCCTGCCCCGGTCTGCCATGACATTGTATTGCTTAAGGATAGC
>JAEUVP010000320.1 GCA_016786805.1 Chitinophagaceae bacterium
ATTTTTAATAACGTGGTGGAAACAGATATCGATGATTACCTGGTTAGTTACGTTCCACCTGTCAAATACTGTTAAAATGAAAAAGATCTATCTGAGTGATTCCGGCCCGAAAGTATCTCCCGCAATCTATGGTTTCTGGCGGTGGGAACACAATGGTGACTCCGGCCTGAAAGCAATGGAAAAAATTGTGAATTATTGCTTGGAACAGGGTATCAATACATTTGATCATGCAGATGTATATGGCGGATACCAGTGTGAGGAACTATTTGGTGAGGTATTAAAACAAAAATCTTTCAAAAGGGAAGATGTTGTTTTGTTTACCAAATGCGGAGTGAATATACCTCATCCCAACCGGCCGGGTATACGGGTGAAACATCTTGATACGTCAGCAGCGCATATTACAGCAAGTGTGGATAATTCGCTTCGTAAACTAAGGACCGACTATATTGATATTTTCCTGCTGGATCAATTAGATCCCCTTGCCAACCTGGAAGAGACGGCCCTGGCACTGGAACGTTTGAGAGGTTCAGGAAAGATCAGGAATATAGGGGTGGCTAATTTTTCTGTTTTCCAGCACCAGCTACTGGCTTCTTACCTGAAAGCACCGATCGTAACCAATCATATCGAACTGAACCTGCTGAATACAACAGCACTGGATAATGGACAGCTGGATTATATCAAACAAAAATATATGCGGCCACTGGCTGCAGCACCCCTGGCTGGCGGACGGATAGAGAATGGCACTGATGAACTGGCAGTAAGGGTACATTATAAACTGGAGCAGCTCAGTAAGAAATACAACTCCAATATTGAATCTATTGCTGTGGCCTGGCTGATAAAACTAGGAGCTCTGCCACTGATCGGAACAACCAGTGAGCAAAGGATCAGGAATATTGTGGATGCATTTGATATTGACCTGGACCGGCAGGACTGGTATGATCTTTATACAGTATCAAAAACCAAAGCAGAGAGAAGCTGATAATTATTGATATACTAAATCCAATTGTATGCAATTAAATTACCTGGCACTTGCCGTTCCATTTTTTACAGGGCTGATGTACCTGGAGTATTATCTCAGTAAGAAAAAAGGGAAGGCAGATAATTTTCATTTTAATGAAGCGGTTGCGAATATAAATGTAGGAATAGCCGAACGGTTATCTGACCTGTTTGCCACCGGCCTGTTCTACTTCTTCTTTGTATGGATACACAAGAACTTTGCATTGTTCAATATCAATCCGGGTTTTTTTACCTGGGTCCTGTTATTTCTATTCACTGATTTTATGTGGTACTGGTATCACCGGTTTGGGCACGAAGTGAATTTATTCTGGAGTGTGCATGTGGTACATCACCAGAGCGATGATTATAATTTTACCGTTTCGGCAAGGATCACCGTACTACAGGCTACGGTAAGGTGTTTATTCTGGGCGGTTCTCCCTCTTATTGGTTTTTCCCCTGAAATGATCACTATTTTCCTGCTGATTCATGGTACATATCCTTTTTTCACGCATACACAACTGGTAGGTAAATTGGGATGGCTGGAATATTTTATGGTTACACCTTCCCATCACCGGGTGCATCATAGCAGTAACCCGCAATACCTTGATAAGAACTATGGGGATGTATTGATCATTTGGGATAAAATGCTGGGAACATTTGCTGAGGAAAAAGAGAAACCTGTCTATGGTCTTACCAAGCCGTTGAACAGTCATAGTTTTCTCTGGCAGCATTTTCATTTTATCCTGGAGATCATTATCGCTTTTAAAAGAGCAAAAGGGTTTAAGCAGAAATTCAAGGCCATATTCGGCAGGCCTGATGATATTGACCCGAGAATAAGAGCCAGCCTGGAAAGAAAACTGTCATTTAAAGAGCAGGAGGTAAAGTATTCTCTTCCCCTGCTGAATTACATAAAGGCACAAACTATCTTATCATTGGCATTGTTGTTTTTTGTGATCCTGTTTGAGCATTATTTCAGCGGGATTAAGATAGCCTTGCTTTCCCTTTTCATAATACTGAGTGTGATCACCACCGGCAGTATGCTGGAGCAACGACGCTGGATCTTCCACCTGGAGTTTGCAAGACTAGCCCTGGTCGGAATACTGGCATGGGTGTCATACCCCTACTTTAATCTTACGGTCTTTCTGCTGAGTTTATCTGCCGTTATCATTTTGTTTTATAAAACAATTGGTAACCGTTATTATTCCTACTTATATAAATACGACTAGCGGCTGAAAGTGGGAGCTGTCCTGGGGGGAAATTTATAAAAATTAAAAGTCTATAAATTTGGTAGACTAATAACTAAGCCTTTATTTTACTAAATATTAATTCGTGAAGAGATGAGAAACGTACTTGTTCTGGCAGCTGCCTTTGTCCTGGTAGTCTTATCCGGGTTTACCTCAGGAGCTCCAGGGACTGTCAATACGGTAACAGGTGTGGTGGTGTCGGAAAAAACAGGTAAACCGGTAGCGGATGCGCTGGTTTATGTTACGCTGGGTGAGGAGGAAGCACTGAGTAATGCCAAAGGGGAATTTAAAATCACTACGATCAGGAAATTACCCCTGTTGCTGACGGCAGAACATTGGGATTACAAAAAGCAGCAACTGGATATTACTGATATCAACCAAAAATTACAGGTGAGATTAAAACCAAGGATCAACTA
>JAEUVP010000322.1 GCA_016786805.1 Chitinophagaceae bacterium
ATTGATGAAACTACGGCAGATCTGTGATTCACCGGCGATACTGAATGAACAAGAGAAATTTGAGAACCATTCCATCAAACTCGATGAACTGGCCAGGGAGATCGTGGAGAATATCGGTGATCATAAAGCCCTGGTGTTTTCCCAATTCCTCGGCATGCTGGCATTGATAAGAGCCAAACTTGAAGAGCTCGGTATCAAGTATGAATATTTTGATGGCAGCACGGCAGCACCCGACCGGGAGAAAGCCATACAAAGTTTCCAAAAGGACGATGAAGTACGGGTATTCCTGATCTCCCTCAAAGCCGGTGGTGTGGGACTTAACCTGACAGCGGCAGACTATGTATATATTGTAGATCCCTGGTGGAACCCGGCCGTGGAGCAACAGGCCATTGACCGTACACACCGTATCGGGCAAACAAAAAACATCTTTGCCTACCGTATGATCTGTAAAGACACCATTGAAGACAAGATCATCCAGTTGCAGGAAAAGAAACGGGCCTTAGCCAAAGACATTATCTCTGATGATACTTCGTTTGTGAAAGCATTGACGAGGGAAGATGTGGAGTATTTGTTTAGTTAAGCAGTTCATCGGCTCTCCCTGCCCGTTCGTCCATTTTTCCAGCATTATTATAGCCCCGGCGAAGGTTAATTGACACTCTTACGTCTAACTTCGTACACATTGTAACCGTTTATGAAGAAAATACTGACGCTGGTCGTCCTGACCTTATCCTTGTTCACCATTGCACAAGCTCAAAAAACTGATGGTATCATTAAAGGTAAACTGACCGATACCGCTGCTAAACAGCCGATTGTGGATGCCACCATCTCGGTGATCAATACCAAAGATTCCTCGCTGGTCACTTTTACCCTGAGTAATAAGCAGGGTGTTTTTGAGATCAAAGGACTGGCGGATGGGGAGTACCAATTAGTCTTCTCCCACCAGGCCTATCAGCCGTTTAAGAAACTGGCGACCGTTACAGCCGATAAAAAGACAGCCGACTTCGGGGATATCGCCGTGGCCAAAGATTTTAAATCACTCGGCGAAGTGGTGGTTACCAACACGGTTCCGATCACAGTGAAAGGAGATACAGTACAGTTCAATGCAGAAGCGTTTAGAACAAAACCCAACGCTACCGCAGAAGACCTGTTGAAAAAACTACCCGGTGTGGAAGTGGATAAAGAAGGAAATGTAAAAGCACAGGGTGAACAGATACAAAAAGTGTATGTGGATGGTAAAGAGTTTTTCGGTACAGACCCCAAGCTGGCCACGAAGAATTTAACAGCTGATATGATCGAAAGTGTGCAGGTCTTTGATGATATGAGCGACCAGGCCAAGTTTACCAAGATCGATGATGGCAGCCGCAGCAAGACCTTAAACATTAAACTGAAGAAAGATCGCAACAAAGGCTATTTCGCCAGGGCCCTGACTTCTTATGGTGATAATGGCCGCTATGAAACCAATCTTAGTTTCAACAAATTCAAAGGCAATCAACGCTTCTCTGTTTTATTCAATGCCAATAATATCAATAAGCAGGGATTCTCTTTTTCTGATATCATCAGTTCAATGGGCGGCTTTAGCGGTTTTGGTGGCGGTGGAGGCAGTGGCGGCGGAATGGGCGGCATGCAGGTAACTTCTACCCGTGGTGGTGGCGGAGGTTTTGGTGGCTTCGGTGGCGGCGGCAGCACCGGCCTGATCCGTTCCTTGTCAACCGGTCTTAACTATACAGACCAGTGGGGCAGCAAGATCAAAGTAACAGGCAGCTATTTCTTATCCAACAGCAATACCGATCAGCAGCAAAGTGTATTTCGTCGCACCACCTTCGTTGATTCAGTGGCCTCCTTAAGCAAAGAGTCTTCTTCCAATAATAAAAATACCAACCATCGTTTCAACCTGCGGTTTGAATACCAGATCGATTCGATGAACTCTATTTTATATACACCGACACTCACCTTACAACATTCGGAGAGCTACAGCCAGGATACTTCGTTTAATACCACCACCATCCCGGCAGACGAATACCTTGCTGTTACCGGCAGAACGAATAACAGTAACAAAAGGGATGGATTCAACTGGGGAAACAACCTGTTGTTCCGTCATAAATTTAGTAAGATAGGCCGTACCGTAACACTGGGCTGGAACGGAACGATCGGTAACAGTGAAAGTGATGGCTTCACTTTATCCAGGAATATATTCTATCAACCGGATGGATTGCCTTACCGGGTCATTCAGCAAAATCAGCAGAACCAGCAAAAGACAACGACCAATAATAACGTATTCAGCACTTCTTATACAGAACCATTTGGTCTGAACAAATTACTGGAACTGAACTATGCTTACACACATAACTTCAGTACGTCTAACAGGAAGACCTATAACTATAATTCTATAACTGATAAATATGATAATCCCAACCTGGCACAGACCAATGATTTTGAAAATACATTCCTGGCACATCGCTTTGGTATGAACTTCCGGGTGCAGGAGAAAAAATACAATTACCAGTTTGGGATCGGTGTTCAAAACTCCACCTTAGAAAGTAACAGCTACCAGGCATCGTTGGGTAAGGATTCTGTTACAAAACAAACGTATACCAATTTCTTCCCTACGGCGAATTTCAACTATACGCCAACCCGTGGAAAGAATCTTCGTATATCTTATAATGGAAGAACGAACCAGCCAAGTATTACCCAGTTGCAGAATGTTCCCAACGTAACAGATACGTTAAGCCAGGTCATTGGAAATCCGGCACTGGATCAGGAGTTCACCCACAACTTCAATTTGAATTATAATACATTCAATATCCTGACCTTCCGGTTCATAGCAGCGAACCTGAGTTTTACCACCACCCGCAATAAGATCGTAAATGATATCACGGTAAGAGGCCCGGTCCAGATAACAAGCTATGCGAATATAAATGGGTATTACAGGGCCAGCTCATTCCTTACATTAGGATTGCCGTTCAAGAATCCTAAACTGAAAGGGTCCAGCCTGAACTTCACCAACAGTATGAACTATACCCATGATGTTGGCCTGGTAAAAAAACTCAAGAATATTGGTAAAACAATCTCTGTTAACCAAGGAGCCGGCATCAATATCAATAAAGAGAAAATTGATTTTGGTGTAAAATTGAATATCGCTTACACCGACGTAAAGTATTCAGTGAATACAACTCTGAATGAGGATTATTTCACCCAAACCTATTCCGGGGATATCTCTTATACCTTTAAAGGCAATTTTATTATTTCTACTGATTTTGATTACCTGATCAATACCGGTCGTGCAGAAGGATTCAATCAAAGTATTCCATTGTGGAATGCCAGCATGAGCAAACAGGTATTTAAAAAGAAAAACGGCGAGATCAAAATCTCCGTGAATGATATCCTGAACCAGAACCAGAGCATCACCCGTTCCACAGGTGATAACTATATACAGGATACGAGAAGTATGGTGCTGAAACGCTACTTCATGGTCAGCCTCCTGTTCAACCTGAACAAGATGGGAGGTAAAGGAATGCAGCAGGGGATGCCGCCCATGCCACCGGGTATGCAGCGCAACATGCGGGATATGCGGATCAACTAATTAAAAAACCCTGGCCAGTCGGTCAGGGTTTTTAATATAATGGGGGTTAGTAAGAGACGATCTTATTTTCTTCTGGCGTAAGTACCTGCTGCCGGAGATGAACCGGAGATAAATACACACAATACAGACTTCATTAAACGGAGAAAATTGAAAGAAGGTTTGTAATACTGGCGGTAGATCTTTGCTTCTTCACGGGCATGAACGATATTCCTGTTTTTCATATTGATTGGTTTTAGAAAGGGTTAACGAAAAAATGAATGTATAAAGTACGTATTAAAACTAAGATTTTATAATATTGGGCTTTGTTACTAACCCGTTAAATCCATACAGATGAAAAAATCAGTAAAAGTACTTGTGATTATTACGATGACCCTTTTCTTCGGGAATGCTGCACAATCCCAGCTAAAACTTCCGGTTACCAATGGTATTGCACCTGATATAAAGAAGGTGATACAGGATTATCCCAATCATTTCAGCAACCTGCAGGGGGAGCTGATCATTCAGCAGGCACAGTCAACCGACTATGAATGTAACTTTAAAGTGAATGGTGCAGAGCAGGCCAGCATCACACAATATACATCCACCAAAAAGATCATCAGCAGCTGGCAGGCACTGATGCTGACCACGGATGATTTTGAAGAAGCGAAGAAAAAATTCAAATCACTTTTCAGCCAGCTCAATAACCTGACGGTGAAAATGGAGAACACGAATACTTATCACCTGAAAGGAAAATATGAAGCCCCGGCAGAAGAAAAGAAATTCACCAGTGTGATCTTTTCTTTTGAGAGCGGCAGCGGGGAAATAAAGAAACTCAAAGTAGAGATCGTAATGCTCTACGAACCCATGGAATGGAAAGTGAAAGTGCTGGTCTATGATAAGGAACGGGAAGATGACGAAAGAGGGCCCACAAGGGATTAAGTTGATTCGTTGATAAGTTAACCAGGTGGCCGGGAGGCTGAATGCCAACAAACCTGTTAACTAGTTAACCACTCAACTGGTTAACCGAAACATTAACCTTCATTAACATTAAAGCAATCCAAATTAACCGCCTTACCGGTTGGGTAAGAATATTTTCGTAGCTGTAAATCAAAACAGTTATGAAGAAGCTTTACTTTTTGTTAGTGCTGGTGTTGGCAGCGATCACCGTATCTGCTCAAAAGAACGGAAGCGTTAAGGGAATCGCTTTTGATACCATCGCTAAACAACCGGTTGGCTCTGCCACCATTTCGCTGCTGGACCGCAAAGATTCTTCGCTGGTCAGTTTTACCCTGACAGATAATGCCGGCCATTTTGAGCTGAAAGGAATTCCTAACGGGGATTACCGGCTCATGATCACCCATGTAAACTATCATAACAGTAATACCCTCTTTACCATTAATGATAACAATAAGAACAAGGACCTCGGCAGCATTACGATGAATGATGTGGCCAAAGTACTTGGTGAAGTGGTCATCAGTAATGAAGCACCACCGGTAACCTTAGTGGGTGATACGGTACAATACAATGCCGGTTCATTTAAAACACAGCCCAATGCCAGCGTGGAGCAGTTATTAAAAAAACTGCCCGGTGTGAAAGTGGAAAAAGACGGAACGATCAAGGCACAGGGAGAAAAAGTGAACCGGGTGCTAGTGGATGGTAAAGAATTCTTTGGCAATGATCCCAAGATCGCCACAAGAAATTTACCGGCTGACGCAGTAGATAAAGTGCAGGTTTATGACAGGCAAAGTGACCAGGCACAGTTGACCGGTTTCGAGGATGGCAATTATGAAAAAACGATCAACCTGAAACTGAAGAAGGATAAAAAGAAAGGCGTGTTTGGAAAAGTGATGGCCGGTGCCGGCGATAAAGAACGCTATGAGGGCCGCTTCAATGTGAACTCCTTCAAAGGAGCGAGGCAGTTGTCGGCGATTGGTTTGGGCAATAATACCAATGCCGAAGGCTTCTCTTTTATGGATATGCTCAACTTCAGCGGGGCGCTGAGCCAGATGCGGCAGAGTGGTGGCGGCAATTTGAATATCAATGTCTCGGCTGATGAAGCGGCGGCACTGGGATTGGGTGGAGCTGGCAATGCAGGTATCAAAACTGTGTTTGGTGGTGGTGTGAATTATAATAATATCATTGGAACGAAACATGATTTCCAGAGCAACTACTTCTACAACCGGTTTAACCCGAATGTAAAAAGCAGGATCTTCCGGCAGAATAATTTTGGTGGCGCTACCAACTTTTATAATGAGAATTCCAATTCCGATAACCTGAACAATTCGCATAGGTTCAACCTCAATAACCTTTGGCAGATCGACTCTATGCATTCCCTGCGGATCAACCCCACTTTTGGTTTTCAAAATACAAGGAACCGGTCACAGCGGAATTATACCACCACGGATGCTGATGGTAATCCGATCAATGAAGGTTTCAGTAACAGTAACTCCGAAAGCGAAGGTTATAATTTCAGGAACGACCTGACCTTCCGCAAAAAATTTGCCCGTAAGGGGAGAACCTTGTCGCTGAGTTTGCAAAACAGTTTCAATGAAAGCAAGGGTACGGGAAGTTTGAATTCCATTATCAATTATTATAATGCAGGCATCATTAACAGGAGAGACACCCTGGACCAGCGCAGTGAAACCAAAAGTGACCTGAAGGGGTATATGGCAAGAGCGGTATACACCGAACCACTCTGGAAAAAAACCTTGCTGGAACTCAGTGTGAGCAATAATAAGAATACCAGTACATCCCGGAAAACAACCTACGATTATAATAACAGCAATAGTAAATACGATGAGTTGAACGAAAACCTGAGTAATGATTTTGAGAATACTTATGGGTATACAACAGCCGGTATCCGAATGCGCAAGCAGGCGAGAAAATATAATTACTCACTGGGTCTTACCTGGCAGCAGGCCGAACTGAAAGGAAAGATCATCAGTGGTGTAAAAGATTCACTGATCAGCAAGGATTTTACCAACCTGTTGCCCAATGCCAGTTTCAAATACAATTTCACCCGGTTCAAAAATTTCTCGCTGAACTATTCGGCTTCTACCAATCAACCGAATATGTCGCAATTGCAACCAGTGCCGGATAACACCAACCCATTGTATATACGGGAAGGTAACCCCGACCTGAAGCAGGAATACAGTCATACTTTCCGTGGTAACCTGAACCTGCTGAGCCCGTACAAGAACAAGAACTTCTTTATGTTCTTTACGGCGATGCTGACACAGAATAAGATTGTCAGCTATGATACCCTTGATCTTTCTACGGGTATCCGCCGTTCCAAACCCGTGAACGTCGATGGAGTGTATAACCTGAATGCGAATATCAATTACAGCTTCCCGCTGAAGTTTATGAAAGCCTCGCTGGAATTGGGCAACCGGCTGCGCTATAATAAAGGCAAACAGTTTTTCAACACGGTAACCAACGAGATCAAAACCTTTTCCTGGGGACCAGAATTGCGGTTAGATATTAACCCCACCGATAAACTGAATTTAGGAGTAGCTGCCAATTTTGATTATAATGATGCAAAATATTCGGCACAGCCCACGCAGAACAATAATTATGTGTCGCAGGAATATAATGTATCAGCCGACTGGCAGTTGCCCAAAGGATTCTTTTTTGCAACGGAATTCAATTATACCATCAACAACCAGTTGTCTTCCGGTTTCAATGCGAAGATCCCGATCTGGAATGCGAGCATCAGCAAGCAGTTCCTGAAATACAACCGGGGAGAAATCAAATTCGCTGCCACCGACCTGCTGAACCGGAATATCAGTATCAGCCGGACCAGCAACCAGCTCTTCATTGAAGACAAAGAAGTGAATACGCTTCGACGGTTCTTCCTGCTGAGTTTCACCTACAGCTTAAGCAAGAGTGGATTGAATAATGGCGGTGGTGGAGTAAGAGTGATAACGAGATAGAGCTTTTATTTTTTATCCTGGCATCTGAAAGGTAGCTGTTCAATGAAAATGAACAGCTATTTTTTTGATCAGAACAGTTGATATAATTCTGTTACTGCATTGATTCATCACGGTTTATAAGAACAGTCGTCAGTCCTTTCGCATGATCTTGGGCTTCTTCAACCTGCTGTTAGCAGCTTGTCCGTTTCTGACATCATCCTGTCTGCAATGATGGTTTTAACCGGTTCATCTTTGTGTTCAATTAATTATCACTTATTTAAAAATCAAACCTCTTTAACATGAAAAAGATCTTATTCATCATTGCCATTGCGATATCAATGATCACTACGGCACAGGTCAACAGCGTTTCCTTGCAGGCCAGCGGTTTAACCTGCAGTATGTGCAGTAATGCCATCAACAAAGCATTGCGAACACTCGATTTTGTCCTTGATGTGGACGCTGATATCAAGACCTATACATTTAAAATATCGTTTAAACCCAACAGCGTAATAGATTTTGATAAGATCAGGAAGAAAGTGGTGGATGCCGGGTTTACGGTGTATGCGTTTATTGCTGATATCTATTTTAATAATGTCCAGGTCAGGAAAGAATTGCCGGTGATCGTCCAGGATAAAAAACTGCTTTTTATAAATGCAGGGGACCAGGTATTGAGCGGAAACAAACAGGTGAAAATATTGGACAAAGGTTTCGTTTCTCCCAAAGAGTATAAAAAGAATGAGTTTCCGGATTTGGCTTTGGGGACATTCCATGTCAGCTTATAATCATTGCTCACCAACTTCAAAACCTAACAACATGAGAAAGCTGTTCATCATATTGTTCTTTAATATTTCCCTATCCGGGGAGGCGCAGGAATTATTCTCCATGACAGAACCGGCCAGCAATATTGCTTCCCGCAGCATATCCCTAAGGGTTGATAACCTGTTAATGGATGAAATTGGTTCTTCAAAGATCAACTATCATCTTATCCCGGAGATAGCAGTTGGGCTGTCACAGAAATTGATGGTACGGGCAAGTACGTTTTTCAGTAACCGTAACGAGCAATTTAAAAACGAAGGTGGCAGCATTTATGCCAAGTACCGCTTTTTGAGCAGGGATGCCATGCAAAAACATTTCCGAATGGCCATCTTTGGAACAGTAAGCTATAACAACAGTGATATTCACCAGGAGGAAATTAGTATGAATGGGCATAACACCGGGGTTGAAATTGGTATCGTGGCTACCCAATTACTGCAAAAGGTTGCTTTATCGTCAACCGTTTCCATTGTAAAGGCAACAGACAACGGCGCAAGCAATAAATTTATTTATGGGCTGGATAACAGCAGGGCTGTTAATTATACTTTTTCCGTGGGAAAACTAATGCTACCCCAAGCATACAGGGATTACCGGCAAACCAATATCAACCTGATGGCAGAAGTTATGAGCCAGGTGAATACCGGCTCGGGGAAATATTATTTGGATATCGCTTCCATTGTGCAGGTTATTGTGAACAGCCAAAGCAAGATTGATATCGGGTATAGAAAAGAGCTCGGCGGTAATTTGCTGCGCACGGCACCGAATGGTTTTTTTATACGGGTAGAACATAACCTCTTTAATATCTTTTAAGCATGGAAAAAAATGTTGCCATACTCATGGCTGACCTGTCGGGCTATACCGCTCTTACAGAAACGCATGGTTCTGTTTCTGCTGCCGACCTGATTGACAAGTATATTCATATCGCTCAAAACTGCCTCGTGGGGGATAGTAAATTGCACCAGCGTACGGGAGATGAAATTATGTTTATCTCCGATTCACCTGATCATTTGCTGGCAACGGCACTTAAGTTAGAAGCTGCTACGGCGAGTGAAGAAAATTTTCTCCAGGTGCATGGAGGTCTTCATTTCGGCAAAGTGTTGAGGCGATCAGATAGTTATTTTGGATCTGCCATCAACCTTGTATCCCGGATCGCTGCCAAAGCAGCTGCAGGCACCTTTTGGTGTTCTGATGAATTTGTACAGTCAATCACAGACCAACCGGCCTGTACCTTTACATCGAAAGGAAATTATCATTTCAAAAATATAAATAACGAAACAGAGGTGTTTGAAGTAAGCAGCAAAACCAAGCAGCCGAATTATATTGATCCCGTTTGCCGCATGCTGATACTCGACACGCAAAAAGCGACCCCGCATCCCACAGAAAACGAACTTTATTTTTGTTCCGGGCAATGTCTCAGGTTATACCTGGGAAGCCACTGATCTCTTATTTAGCTTCACATTTAAAAACAAAACCATGATACC
>JAEUVP010000328.1 GCA_016786805.1 Chitinophagaceae bacterium
AGCAGCAGTTTTAATTCCACCAACAAGCATGCCCTGAATCTTACCCTCGATTTTAATATTGATTCAAGTAATTCATTAAAATGGACCACCAAAGGAAACAATAAAACAACCCGCAGCACTACCCGGTCTTATTCCGAAGCCTTAAATGAATCACTTGAAAACATCAACAACAGTCTCCGGAACAGCAATAATAACTCCGATAATAACAGCATCACATCTTCCGTTTTGTGGAAGCATAAATTCAAAAAGCTGTCCCGTACTATTTCGATTAATACGGATTTCAACTGGAGCCGGTCTGAAAATGAAGGCCTGTTGTATTCACTGAATAATTATTATGATGCGGGAGTCCTTTTAAGGAGGGATACAACCGACCAGTTAAATATACGGGATAATGAAGCCAGGGGCATTTCCACCAAAATTGCCTATACCGAACCATTGGCCAAGGATTTTTACCTGGAACTCAGTTACTCACTTGCCTGGAATGGTAATACGAATGACAGGATCACCAATAAGAAAAACATCAACGGTAAATACGAGGAGAAAATTGACACACTAAGTAACTCCTTCGAGTTTAACAGGCTGGTCAATACACCCGGGTTGAATTTCAGGCTCAATAAAAAGAAGTACAGTATCTCTTTCGGCTCCTCGGTAGGTTTCAGCAATTTTATTCAAAAAAATATTACAGAAAGCACCAAAACCAATTACAATTTCACCAACTTTTTCCCAAGAGCCTCTTTTAACTATAAGATAAAACCGAGCGAAAGTATCCGGTTCAATTATAATGGTTCCACTACGGCACCTTCCCTGGAGCAATTGCAGCCGATCCGTGTGAATACTGACCCGCTGAACGTTTATTCCGGGAATCCTGACCTCAAACAATCCTTCCGGCATAATATCAATGCAGGCTATAATTTTTACAATGTATTACAGGAAAAAAATCTCTGGACCAGCATCAATTTCACGATGACTGAAAATGCGTTTGTACAATCTGATACGATAAAAGCCAGCGGAGTAAGAACCTATCAAACGGTAAATGCAGATGGTGTTTATAACCTGAGCCTGTACAGTGACTATGGTTTCAAACTAAAGAACAGTAAAGTACGTCTAGGCGCAGGCCCTACTTTCAATAAAAACCGGAATGTAGGGTTTATTACAAGAGATAATATCACCACGAAAAATGTTACCAATGTTACCAGTTATGGTGTTAGGCTGAATGCCAGCCGCTACGTGGAAAATAAATTTAATTTCTACTTCAGCCCCAGTATCACCTGGAACAATTCCAAAGCATCTGTCAACACCGCAGCTAATGCCAACTACTGGCAGATAGAAGGATGGGCTGAGTTGAGGATAACACTGCCGAAAAAATTCGAGTTCAACACGGATGCTAATACGCAGCTCCGGCAGAAAGATCCCCGGTTCCCGGCCAACAACAGTTTCACTACCTGGAATGCTTCTATCACCAAGCGATTCTTAAAAGAGAATGCATTTGAAATGAAATTTGGCATCTATGATATCCTGAACCAGAACCGTGGTTATAACAGGAACTTCAGCAGTAATAATTTCACTGAGTCTTATTATACAACACTAAGAAGGTTCTGGCTCCTAACGCTAACCTGGAATATTTCAAAAAATGGTAAGCCAGCCAGTTTCTAAACTATAAAGATATTCAGCATATGAAAAAAATATTCATCATTGCAGCTATTTTAGTCAGCACTGCTTGTTCTGCCCAGCAATTCATCAGCAGCGGAATGATCGAATTTGAAGTAAGGACCAATAACCATAAAAGTTTTGGTGATGGTATCTGGGCCGAAATGTTCAAAGACAAAATGCCCCAGTTCTCTACTTCCTGGTACCAGTACACTTTTAATGACAACAAAGCGGTTTACAAGTATAACCGGAAAGATGAAAAAAATAAACTCCCCTGGTCAAGAGGCGAGGAAGAAGATAATTTGTGGTACAGTGATTACACCGCCGGCACTTTCGCTCAATCGAAATTTGTTTTTGACAATACTTACCTCCTGAGTGATTCATTAATGAAGATCGACTGGAAAATATCGCCTAATGAAACCCGGGAGATCGCCGGCTTCAACTGCCGCAAAGCCACGGGGATCATATTTGACAGCGTATATGTATTTGCCTTTTATACAGACGAGATAACTGTTAGCGGTGGACCGATGGGTATTCATGGGTTGCCCGGAATGATACTCGGGATCACTATCCCCCGTATGTACACCAGTTGGATAGCTACCAAATTGCAGGTAACCGGAGTTAATACCAATATCATTGCTGCCCCGCAAAAAGGAAAAAAGAAAGTGGCAAAAGAACTACAGGAGTCTTTAATAAAAGTCACCTCCGACTGGGGTAGTTATGGCCAGCAGGCAATCTGGAATATTTTCTTATAGTTATCTATTTCTGTAATTCAAATACGACACAATCTTTTGCCGGTATCTCGTAACCGGTAAAAGATTGAATTTCGCCGGTAACTACATTTTTCATTCTAGTAAAGCCGTTTGTTCTTTCTGCATAAATATCCCAATCCGGTTTCATCGGTTTTGCAGCGGTGTTCATCACTACCATTACGGTCTGTTCTTTATCATACCTGAAATAAATATACAATCCATCTCTCGGAATGAACTGCATCAGTTTACCGGTTTTTATAGCTGAAGATTTCTTCCTGAAATTAGCTAGGGCCTTTACAAGGTCGTAAGCTTCATTCTCTCTTGCGGTACGTCCTTCTTTCGTAAACTTATTTTCTTTGTCAGCAGGCCACCCCCCTTTAAAATCCAGCCGCACCCAGCCATCCGGATTGGTGAACCCCGTCATACAAATTTCATCCCCATAATATAATTGCGGCACACCGCGGAACGTAAGCAACCAGGATAAAGCAATTTTATACTTAGCCATATCCTCGCCTATTACAGAGAAAAATCTCGGCAGATCATGATTACCTAAGAATATGACCTGGCGCATCGGGTCCTTATACACGAAATCCTGGGCAGTGGTGGTATACAATTTATTCACGCCTTCGGTCCAGCCAAAGTTTTCGTTTACGGCTGGTTGTATTCCATAGAACAATGTTTGAAAATCGGTTGTGGCCTGCAAGTTGCTCTTAAATGGAATATTGTAATTGTTCTCGCAGAAATAACTTTGATTGGGTACACCGTGAACCCAGGTTTCGCCAAACATGGTCAGCTTCGGATATTCGTCCATCAGTGCCTTGTTGCAACGATTCATAAATGCGAGGTCATTGTACATATAAGTATCAATCCGCCAACCATCCACGCCAAACTCTTCCACACTCCAGATGGCATGCTGGATCATATAATTCGCAACAAAAGGGTTGGATTGATTCATATCCGGCATCTGGGTAGTAAACCACCCATCAGCCATTTGCTTTTGATCCCTGTTGGAATGATAAGGATCGAACAAAGCCTGATCTTTATAGTTTGTTTGCGTATACGATGGCCAT
>JAEUVP010000333.1 GCA_016786805.1 Chitinophagaceae bacterium
GGAAGAATTAAAATCTTTTTCATCTTCATTTGTTTTATAAAAGAAAAAAACGCCGGGTTGTTTTGCAACCCGGCGTCCTGCTAAAACTAATTAATTGTGCGGTGCTGCCAGGTAAGGAAATGTGGCTACAAAGGCTTTATCATTTCCATTCACATTATCTTTCGTGAGTCCCGGGTTTGATGCCCCGGTCGGGCCACCGAAGATCAGCAGCAGTTCGGTGTCGATCACATCATCTGCCAGTGCTCTTCCTGTCAGTACATTGGTGCCATCAAAGAAAGTAGTGGTGCCATTTGTCTTTACGTTCAGCACATCCGTTACCAGTAACCCGGCAAACGTGGCTTTATCCTGGCCGAGTGCATTCTGTGTATACCCAAACCCGGTCAGCACACTCTGGAACTGCGCATTGAAGGCAGCATTCATCGCTGAAGGTGTTGTAGTATTGAATTCATTCTTCCGGGCTGAGCTGACAAATACCGTATTTATTGCCGGTCTTGCCATCTGGTCGTTTTGTGTGTAAGTGCCTGATGTGTCAAAATTGTCTTCGTTCTTGTCTTTATCGCAGCTTGCTGTAACTATGGCAAGTGTGAGCAACAAACCTGTTGCTATTTTATTTACCTGTATCATGATTATTGGTATTAGAAGTTAGAAAGATTATTTAGTTTTTGTTTCGCCCCATACATTGATAGTAGCCGCGGTACCTAATAAGGTTTTAGGAACTTCCACTACGATGGACATTACATTCGTTCCGGCGAAGGAATCCACACCCGGATTTCGGAAAGCGGTTTGTGTACCGGCAAGTATCTCTTTGAAACGAACAAGGTCAAAGAAAAATGGGTCATCTCTTGGTCCTGCAAATACTTTAATACCATTTGAATTCGTAGCAACAGTTGGGGTAGCAGCAGCATAAGCGGTAACAGCTACTTCAGTTACCGGGCCATTGGTTTTCACCATACTGGTTGTGCCTGTTGTAACAGGTGCCACAGGGCCATATACTCTCATTTTACCATTTTGTACCAGGCATTGGATAACGAGATCTTCCACATTATCCCCCGTATTGTCAATGTTGATTTCATACATCACACCAGACGGGAATGTGGCCATGGCAGAAGCACCGGGAGAAAGCAATCCCTGGGTATTCAGGGCAAATACCATCTTCGTATTATCTGCCGGGCTTTGAAAAGCATAAATATCTGTAATGTCATTGCCGGGGCTTGTACTACCCGGGCCGGTTACTGCAGGCGCATCAATATGATCGGCTGCAAAGATGACTCCACCTGCAATGGCAACGCCAACGAGGATGCCTGTTAAGAGCTTCAATTTCATAAAATTTGTTTGGGGTTTGTTTAAATTTGATTTTTTGTACGCTATTCCTGCTTTAACAGCGGGAACACGGAACAGATACGGGATACGTTGAAGAACAGATTGAAAGAATTAAAAAGATTTTATTGCCACCCGTCAAAAAACAGGAAATAGTTATTGAAACTATTCTTTTCTTTATATCGTAGATATGTGGACAAAACCAACTACAATGAAAAGACTTAAGATCACTGTTTTTATTTTTCTTACCAGTATTTTATCTTTTTCGCTTGCTGCACAAAATGGCATTATTGAAGGAACGATAAAGGATGTTGAAACAAGATCACCCATCACGGGGGCTACGATTAACCTGTACACCATTAATAAAGGAGATAATACCGATGCGTTTGGCTCTTTTCGCTTTACCAACCTTCCGGCCGGCCAGTATGAGCTGATCGCTTCCCATGCGGGTTACAGGACTGAGATCATCCCTGTTGAAGTAAAAGAAAACCTGGTTTCAACGGTTGCTGTAAATCTTAAAAGAGGTGTTCTTGATCTTTCCGAAGTACGTGTAAGCAGTAAAAAGACAAATGGCCTGAATACACTCAGCCAGGTAGATATCATGTTACGTCCCGTGAATACATCACAAGATGTTCTTCGTATTGTACCGGGTGTATTCATCGCACAACATGCCGGTGGTGGTAAAGCTGAACAGATATTCCTGCGGGGTTTTGATATTGATCATGGTACTGATATCAGTCTTACTGTTGATGGCATACCCGTCAATATGGTCAGTCATGCACATGGGCAGGGGTATGCTGATCTTCATTTTCTGATACCGGAGACCATTGAGAAGACAGCTTTTGAACTGGGTCCCCATAGCACAGAAAGAGGAAACCTGGCCACTGCAGGTTATGTTGATTTTAAAACAAAGGATTTTCTCAGTAATAATAGTATTAAGATCGAAGCAGGTGATTTTAACACCCAACGCATCTCCGGGCAATTAAAAATTTTTAATAAGAATACCGATAGAAAAAGGCAGCAGTTCTATGTGGCTTCTGAATACTTTCATAATGATGGCTATTTTGAAAGTCCACAGAATTTTCACCGCTTCAATATCATGGGAAAATACAATGCCTGGTTTGGTAACCAGTCACAATTAACGATCACCGCTTCTACGTTTGACAGCCGCTGGAATGCATCAGGACAAGTACCCGACCGGGCCGTAAGTAGTGGCCTGATCAGCCGGTTTGGTTCCATTGATAACAGTGAAGGTGGGAATACCAGCCGTACCAATTTCAATATCCGCTTTGCTAAACAATGGAAACGCAACTGGCAGTCTACCGACCAGTTCTATTACAGCAAGTATCATTTCAAACTGTATTCCAATTTTACGTTCTTCCTTGAAGATCCTGTAAATGGTGACGAGATCAAACAACGGGAATCAAGAGATATTTATGGTTATACCACTACAGCGGCGAAGACCTGGTTGCTGGGTAATAAAAAAGCTGTAACTGAATTCGGAGCCGGTTTCCGATATGATAACATAAAAGATATCGAACTCTCCAGGGCAGTTAAAAGACAATTCCTTTCCTATATCCAGAAAGGGGATGTGCAGGAAGGGAATGCATTTGTATATTGGGATCAGCAGGTGGAGCTTGGTAATAAATTTTCTATCAACGGTGGTATCCGCTATGACTATTTCCGGTTTGGTTACCGGAATGAACTGGTGGGTGAAACTGATTTCCGGAGACAAACAAAAGGAACGATCAGCCCCAAGATCAATTTGAACTACAGCCCGTCAGCCAACGTAAAAATATTCTTCAATAATGGCATTGGTTTTCATTCCAATGATTCAAGAGTGATTCTTAGCAACCAGGCCAATGATATTTTACCGAAAGTATTGGGGACAGATCTTGGTATCATCCTGAAACCGGTAAAGGCATTAGTACTAAAAACAACCCTGTGGCATTTGTATTCACAACAGGAATTTGTGTATGTAGGTGATGCTGGTATTGTGGAGCCCAGCGGGAAAACAAGAAGAATGGGCGTTGATATTTCCGCCCGGTACCAGGTCAA
>JAEUVP010000356.1 GCA_016786805.1 Chitinophagaceae bacterium
TGATGGCAGCATTAAAAAAGCGGCTGTTGCCAACCAACTATCGCCGGATGATACAACAAGGTATACGGTCAGCTATGCTGCGGATAAGAGAATAAGGGAGATCATTAACGATGCAGGTGTGAAGTTCACACCTGTTTATACTGATGGAAAACTCACCCGGGTGCAAATACGAACCTTACAAAATGATGCGCTGGGTTATACAGATTACGAATACCTGAATGGTTTCCTGAAATCCGTAACCGTGTTTTTTGTTTCCGGGAACCAGGTGACGCCGTTCTTCAAAAGCAGTTTTATGTATGATGCTGCCGGGAACATCCGCCGCACACAATTATTTTCAGCAGATCCTTTGTCTCCTGATGGACTAAGTCCAGACGGAACTACCCAGTCTGTATTTGATAACAAAACCAACCCGCTTTATGCAGCAAAGGAATTTCTGTGGATGATATTGATTATTCCCTCGCCGAACAATGTCAGTAAAGAAGAAGCGTTTGACAGGAATAACCAGCCCGAGCGAACGAAGGAGTATAACTATGTATATAATAATAAAGAGCTGCCCCTGTCGGCGGTACTGACTGAAATCATTCCGGGAAAGCCAACGCAGACGAAGAATATCGCTTACCGGTATAAATAATTATTTACATGTGCATAAGCATAACAGGACAACCTTCTTTTTCTAAAGAGGGTTTTGTTTTTTTATGCTACAGGAGTTTTCCCTGCCCCGATGAAGCCGGTTCTCAGTAAATTTGCAGACTAAATTGAATTGTATGACGATTGCTGTTTTAGGAGCCGGAATGGTGGGAAGAGCTATTGCTTTGGACCTTGCTGCTGATTTCTCCGTTACTTCTTTTGATCTCAGTGCGGCCAACCTGGAAGAACTGGGCCGCCGCAACCCGGCGATTCATACGGCGGGTGCTGATCTTGCCGATTATAAAAATTATACTGACCTGTTACAACCTTTTGACCTGGTGGTAACAGCCGTGCCCGGCTTTATGGGGTATCAAACACTGGAAGCGGTGATCAATGCCGGTAAAGACGTGGTGGATATATCTTTTTTCCCCGAAGATGTGTTGCAACTGGATGCTTTGGCTAAAGAAAAAGAAGTTACTGTTATTACTGATTGTGGAGTGGCACCTGGGATGAGTAATTTCATTCTTGGCCGTTACAATGCGGCAATGAAAGTGAAAGCCTTTGAATGTTATGTAGGAGGTTTGCCTAAAGAAAGAAAGCCACCGTTCCAATACAAAGCCCCGTTTTCGCCGGTGGATGTGATACAGGAGTATATCCGCCCGGCGAGGTTAGTAGAAGAAGGAAAAATTGTGACCAAACCCGCTTTAAGTGAACGAGAGATGATGCAGTTTGCTGAAGTGGGTGAGCTGGAAGCCTTCAATACTGACGGTCTCCGTTCACTGATCTTTACAATGAACCATATCCCGGAGATGAAAGAAAAAACACTTCGTTATCCCGGGCACATTGATCTCATCATAGCCTTACAACAAGCCGGCTTTTTTGATATGACGCCGTTGCATATAAATGATATTGCCGTTTCACCACTGGATTTCACCTCAAAAATATTAGTGAATGAATGGAAGTTGGGCCCGGAGGAAGAAGAATTCACTGTGATGAAAGTGATTGTGATTGGCGAGAACGAAACCATCACGTATGACTTGCTGGATCGTTATGACCCCGTGACTAAAATTTCTTCGATGGCCCGGACAACAGGCTATACCTGTACGGCTGCTGTTCATCTCATTACGGATAAACTATTCACAGAAAAAGGTGTGTTTCCACCGGAACTGATCGGGCATCGCAAAGACTGCTTTGATTTTGTGCTGGATTATTTAAAAGTAAGGAATGTGACCTGGAGGAAATCTTCCAAACAGTGTTAGCCACAGATTACACGGATTAACTCAGATTTTTTGTACACATTTTCGGTTTTCTATCTTTGAAAGACTTTAAAAAGACCAGCAGCTTACGGATGTAATCTGTGTACATCTGTATTGATCCGTAGCCAACAAAAAAGCAGCTGTTAAGCTGCTTCATAAAAATTTTTGCAAAGGGGGTTATTCTGCTTCAGCCACTACTTCTTTCACTTCAGGGATCATCCGCTTCATCATGCCTTCAATACCGGCTTTCAATGTGATCATGGAAGAGGGACAACCACTACAGCTTCCCTGCATCGCTAAGCTAACCGTACCGGCTTCATAACTTTTGAATTGTATAGCACCGCCATCCATTTCAACAGCAGGACGAACATAGTTATCGAGCAATTCTTTGATACGTTTTACCACATCATCATCATCGGCGGCCACTTCGTTGCTGCTGGATTGTTTTACAGTAGCCAGTTCTTCTTCATTCACCACTTGTTTTCCCTCTTCCAGATAATCTTTTAAAAATTGGCGGATAGACGGGATCACATCCTGCCAGTCGGTTTCGCCGGTCTTGGTCAGGGTCACAAAATTGCTGGCTACGAATACTGCTTTGATAAAAGGAAAACCAAACAACTCAGTTGCCAAAGGGGAAGGTTTTGCACTCTCCGCATCGGGGAAATCAATGCTTTTCCCGGGATATAACAGCTTGTTAGCCACAAACTTCATGGTCTCCGGGTTCGGGGTCATCTCGGTATAGATACTGATGATAGGATTGCCTGTTTTGATCATAGCTCAGAATTTGATACACAAAAATAACAAGAAATGGGCAGGCTTGTTTACGAAGGCGGGAAAGAGGGGGTTTGAGGCTGGGTCAGTCACAGATTAACACAGATTTTGACACGAATGGCACGAATTCCACGAAAGGGGATAAGTAATATAAAGAGTAAGCTCCTTTGAAGACAACAAAAATTCCGGGGCGTTATTCTTTAAACTTTCCTGTCTTTTTCAAATAGCGGATAAGAATATAGATCAGCAGAAGAACCCCGAGAATGATAGCGCCGAGGATATTTCTTTGTTGTTCGTCGTGGCCCGTGAGTTCGGGATAATTGAGTAATAATAAAAGGGTGATACCGATGAGCCAGATGAATTGCGTGGTATGTTCTTTCAGTATCCATCTTTTCCAGTTGAACTCCATACTCGCAAATGTCTTACCGATGCCGCTGAGATTCGGAATCCAGCGGTTCACTTTTTTACAGTATTCATCAAAGCCCGCCCCGAATTTTCCCCTGAGAAAATTTTCTTCGGCCAATACGATGGCCTGGTAAATAAATAAGAAGACCGGGATCATGATGGCCGTATAAAATAAAGAGTTGGCGAGGATGCCCACACCCAGCAGCATTAAAATATTTCCCACATACAAAGGATTACGGCAATGTGTGAAGATGCCTTCTGTAACCAATCCTTCTGCATAGGGCTTACCTTCTTTACCACCCCGAACGATATAAGCAAGACCGATGGTCAGCCCGCGGGTCAGCTGACCGAGACAGGTAATAAACAAACCAATGGCAACCGGCCATATGTAATAATGATTGCCGAACTGCTCTTTGGAGAACAATGGCCAGGAAGGAATGAATAATGCTCCGTAAAAAAGGATAAAGATCCAGTTACGGTACTTGAAAAAGAAATTTCCGATAGCTACCATAGAAGAATTTTTTTCGCCCAAGGAAAAAAAGAGAAAGCGATTTATTTTTTTGTTGCAATGATCCCGGCGAAATTATACCACTTGAAGAACACCTCGCAATGTGCAAATCCATGATCACGGAGCAGGGTAATATTTTCGCTTAGTTTATAAGGAACCAGCACATTTTCCAGGGCTTCTCTTTTTTGAGAGATCTCCATTTCACTGTAATTATTGCGGCGTTTATAATTATAATAGTAGTCGATAAAATCACGGTTGAAATTACTTTCTTCCGCTAATATCTTTTCTACGAGTATCAGTACACCACCGGGATTCAGACCATCATAAATATTTTTCAGTAATCGCTCCCTGTAGATCGGACGTACAAATTGCAAGGTGAGACAAAGCACCACCACCGAAGCGTTTTCAACTTTTACTCCCTGTCCCAGGTCGGCACAGCGCAGTTCATAATGGCGGGTGAAACCCAGCTCCATCAATTTGGATTTGCATTTATCCAGCATTTCCTGTGAATCATCCACGCCGATGAAACGGATATTCTGGTCCACCATCGTGTCCATACCGATCATGGTAGTGCCGGTGGAACAGCCGAGGTCGTATACAAAACTGCCTTCGGCTGCATGATCAGCAGCCAGTTCAGCCATCATCCGTTGAATTTCGCCGTAAAAAGGAACCGAGCGGTTCACCATATCATCAAATACTTTGGCTACGTTGGCACCAAATTTAAAATCACTGGCTTTTTCTATTTCGCCTTTGAAAACCTCATCTTTGCCCATAATTTTCTCTTTAAAGTGGCACAAAGTACGCCATTTTACAGCGTAATGAACTAACCAGCCTCAATTTGCGTAATAAGGATATGAAGAAAATGTATCACCTCGGTAACTGCACCACCTGCCAGGCCATTATCAAGGAAACCGGAGTGGAGAAGAAGGGCTTTGTTATGCAGGATATCAAGTTTGAAAAGATCACAGCAACCCAGCTGGATGAAATGAAAAAAATGGCTGGCAGCTATGAATCGTTGTTCAGCCGCCGGGCCATGAAGTATAAAGAACTCGGTTTAAAAGACAAGAAACTGACGGAGAAAGACTACCGCCAGTTCATTCTCGATGAATATACTTTCCTGAAACGCCCTGTTACCATTATTAACGATAAGATCTTTATCGGTAATGATAAAAAAACAGTGGAAGCGTTAAAACAAACTGCTAAATAAGCTACGAAGCCAGCAATAATATCAGCAACTGGGCCGCCACGATACGAAGGATCATGGTCAGCGGGTACACGGTGGCATAAGTAACAGAAGGAATATCATTACCCGCCAGCTTGGTGGCGAAAGCCAATGCAGGCGGATCAGTTGAAGCACCGGCGAGCAAACCGCAAATCTCAAAATAGGTTTTACGGAAATATTTGTAAGCGATATATCCAACGATCAGCAACGGCACCACGGTGATGATAACACCCATACCCATCCAGACCCAGCCGCGGCCATCTGCAAAGGCAACTGATAAATTTTTACCGCTGCTCAACCCCACACTGGCCAGGAATAAACTGATGCCGAGTTCCCGGATCATTAAGTTGGCACTGTTTGTTGTATAATTATTCAGGTAAAATAAATTACCAAAGCGGCTTAATGTTAAAGCAATGATCAGGGGGCCGCCCGCCATACCAATTTTTACGGCCACCGGCATATTGGGAAAGTGGAAAGGAATGCTTCCGAGAACAACACCCAGGACAATACCCATGAAGATGGGTGCGAGATCAGGGACTTCTAATTTCTTTAATGAATTACCAACGGCGGTGGTAACATGTTGCACACCTTCCTCTGTTCCCACTACTTTGATGGTATCACCAAGTTGAAGAAAGATATCACCATGCGGTACCATTTCAATACCGGCCCGGCTTAATCTTGTCAATGTAAAATCATGCTGGTGCAATTCCGGGATATCTCCGAGACGTTTATGGGTAACGGCTGTCCGGGTAACCACGATATGCCTGGTGATCAGGTCACTGTCCTTTACTGTTTTCAGGTTCATCGTGCTGACAGGGCCAATCAGTAATTTTAATTGTTCGATTACCGGTTTGGATGCTACAACAAGTAACACATCATTGGCTGCCAGTACAAGATCAGGTGTTGGTGTAATGACTTCTCCATTATGAAACATTCTTGAAACAACCAGCCGCTCTTTCAGCATGGTAAACAATTTCCGCAAGGGTTGCCCTACAAGTTGTTTATTTTCCAATTGCAGGTGAAGAGATACGGGACGATTAGCCCGCAGCACATTCAGTTTGCGATGACGCTCCTGCTCTTCTTCTATATTAACACCGAAGAATTTCTTTAGTATGAGCAATGCACCAATGATACCAAACACACCCAGCGGATACGTAACAGCATAGGCTAAAGTGATCAGAGATTTATCCGTACCGGTCACATTCAGGTCTGCGACGGCAGCCTGTGCCGCACCGAGACCAGGAGTATTCGTTACAGCACCACTCATCACCCCGGTCATTACTGAAATATGGTTGCCGCTGAAATAATACAGTATTACTGTAATGATAACACCGGTGAATACAATAGCAAAAGCAAGAAAGTTATTGGCAATAGCATTCTTTTTTAAGGAAGCCCAGAAACCCGGCCCCACCTGCAGACCGATGGAGTATACAAATAAAATAAGGCCGAACTCTTTGATGAAATGTTCGGTGCCTTTATCAATTTCCAAACCTGTATAGGATAAAAATAAGCCGGCGAATAAAACCCAGGTGATACCTAATGAGATACCAGCGATCTTGATACGACCCATCCAGATACCCACAGCAATTACGATTCCGTAAATGATGACAGATTGAGCGATCGAGGTTTTCGTAAACAGATCATAGAACCAGTCCATGATAAATAGTATTAATTAAATGTACGCTGTAAGCAGTAAACAGGCAACAGGTATTATCCTGCTGCCTATTTACTGCTTTTCAATTTAGCAGGCAATCAGTAGAGGCTAGTGCTGTTCGGGCTGTAATCCCCAATGCTCGGGGGAACGCCATAAAGCAGACAACAACAGTTCACGCATAAAGAAAAACTCTTTAGGCAGTTTATCATACATACGTTCGAATAATTCTTCGTGTGATAACAATTCCTGCTTGCCGGGTTCACGATCAACAGTCATGATCTTTGCAAACTCTTCTTTAGTGAAACTTTCCAGCCCGGTCCAGTCTATATCTTCATACCGTGGCATCCAGCCGATAGGGCTTTCAACAGAGGATGCATTACCGCGGATACGTTCTACGATCCATTTTAACGGACGAATATTTTCTCCAAAGCCCGGCCAGATGAATTGCCCGTTCTCGTCTTTGCGAAACCAGTTCACACCAAATATTCTTGGCGCATTCGGAAGATCACGGCCAAACTGTAACCAATGGTTCACATAATCACCAATATGATAACCCATGAATGGTAACATCGCAAACGGGTCACGGCGTACTTTACCAATTTCACCAAAGGCGGCAGCGGTCATTTCACTTCCCATGGTGGTGGCCAGGTACACGCCAAAGTTCCAGTTGAAAGATTGATATACTAATGGTACACCGGTACTTCTTCTTCCACCGAAAATAAACCCTTCTATATGTACACCGTTCGGATTATCCCAATCGCTATCAATAGCTGGGTTTTGATAAGCCGGTGCTGTAAATCTTGAGTTAGGGTGTGCAGCGGGTTTACCACTGTTGGGATCCCAGGGTTTACCATGCCAGTCAGTCAATCCTTCCGGAATTTCTTTGGTCAGCCCTTCCCACCAAACATCTTTATCAGGCGTAATAGCCACGTTGGTAAAAATGGTATTGGCTTTTATGCTTTCCATAGCATTCGGGTTGGTCTTATAGTTAGTACCGGGAGCCACACCGAAATAGCCCGCTTCAGGGTTGATAGCATACAAACTACCATCATCTCCTTTGTGTATCCAGGCAATATCATCACCCACCGTAGTTACTTTCCAGCCATCAAATTCTTTTGGTGGAATGAGCATCGCAAAATTGGTTTTACCACAGGCACTCGGGAAAGCAGCAGCTACATAGGTTTTCTTTTTATCAGGAGATTCAACACCCATGATCAGCATGTGTTCGGCCAGCCAGTTCTCTTCTCTTCCCATCACGGATGCAATACGAAGCGCAAAACATTTTTTACCCATCAGTGCATTACCACCATACCCGCTACCGTAAGAAATAATGAGTCTTTCTTCGGGGAAATGAGAAATATATTTTACATCCGGGTTACACGGCCAGCTGCTGTCCTTTTGGCTGCCTTGTAAAGGCGCACCCACCGTATGCAAACATTTTACGTAACTCTTTTTGTGCAGGTAAGGCAACACATCTTGTCCCATACGGGTCATGATGCGCATATTCACCACTACATATTCAGAATCGGTGATCTGTACCCCATAACGGGCAAACGGGGAACCTAAAGGTCCCATACAAAAAGGTATCACATATAATATGCGGCCTTTCATGCTGCCGGTCAGCAGAACGTGGAGTTTCTTTTTCATATCGTCCGGGGCCATCCAGTTGTTGGTGGGGCCGGAGTCCTCTTTACGGCGGCTGCAGATAAAGGTCTTATCTTCTACCCTGGCCACATCACTTGGATCACTAAAGCAGGCAAAACTGTTCGGACGTTTTTCCGGGTTCAATGCGATAAAGGTTCCTTTCTTTACCAGTAACTGGCAAAGAGCATCATATTCCTGTTGAGAGCCATCACACCAGTGAACGGAATCAGCTTCACATAAGGAGGCAATTTGTTTAACCCATGTTTCGAGTTCTGCCCGTGCGGGTGCAGCTTCCACTGCAAAAAAGTTGGATTGTTGTAACATAAAATAATTCTTTAAATAGAAAAGGAATGTACAAAAAAGGCGGGCAACCGTTAGAACTGAATTATTGAACGATCATTTCAGTACTGTAAAAGTGAAAAATTCCTTTATCCAAAGTGCTGCTTACCGTCACCCGTATGTATGATTTTAATTAGTAAAACTGGGATCAGCTGACGCCGGGCTGACAATTCAGCTTGCTGCTGCAACGGGTTCTTTTTTAGTATGTAAAATAAGAAAGGCGATAACAGCACTGGTCAGCATAAACAGTGCACCGAGGAGAAATGACACGCCGGGGAAATAAAACGGGGCCTTATTACTGGTGAAATAAGTGAAGAGATTATTCATGATCAGCGGCCCGATGATAGTGCTAAGGCTCATCAGGCTGGTCAGGGCTCCCTGTAACTGCCCCTGCTGGTTCGGAGCCACATACGTGGCAATCGTAGCCTGCAGGGAAGGGTTAGCGATACCACCCAAACAATAAGGAATAAGGAAGGCAAACATCATCCAGGTTTGCGAAGCAAATGCAAATAAGAGCAGGCCGAGTGTATACAATAGTAACCCGGCATAAATACTATTGGTGTTACCAATCTTTGGGTTGATCACCCTTGTCAATCCTGCCTGGACAGCACCCACTAATACGCCCACAACAGCCAGCGAAATGCCCACCATACTTTCTTTCCAGCCGAAGCGATGGATCGTAAAGAAACTCCAGTTGCCCTGCACTGCCTGTGAGGCGAGGTAGATCAGGAAAAAACATAATGCCATTTTACCAATGCCGGGGGTATGCCGTAAAAATTGCAGGGAACCAAAAGGGTTTGCTTTCTTCCATTCAAAAGCCCGGCGGTTTTCTTTGGGCAATGATTCGGGTAAAACGAAATAGCCATATAGTGTATTGAGCAAACACAAAGCAGCGGCGGCATAGAAGGGAGCCCGGGTACCTAAACCAGCCAGCAGCCCGCCCAATGCGGGACCAATGACAAAACCAAGCCCGAATGCAGCACCGATCATTCCAAAGTTTTTGGTTCTTGTTTCAGCCGTACTGATATCAGCAATATAAGCAGCAGCGGTCGTAAAACTGGCACCTGTGATACCGGCAATCACCCGCCCCACGAATAACCATCCGTAGTTGGGAGCTAAGGCTAATATGATATAGTCAATACCAAAACCCAATAATGAAAACAGGAGTACAGGTCTTCGTCCATATTTATCACTCAGGTTACCGATGACCGGCGCAAATAAGAACTGGGTGATGGCAAAAGAAGAAAGCAGTAAACCACCATAAGCACTGGCTTCATTAATAGAAATCTGTTTCAGCTCTGCGATCAGCTTGGGCATTACCGGGATGATCAATCCCCATCCCATCACATCCACCAACAGGGTAATAAAAATAAACCCGATCGCCGCTTTACGATTTGTTGCCATGGATTAAAAATAAGAATTGCCGGGAAGCTGGCCGATTTTAATTAAAAACTAATCTGTAGTGGAGGAGACAGCATGATTTTTTGGGTAAAATAATTAACAAATCGCCAGCCAATAAAATTATCCGGGCTTTTACCTTTGATCCCTGTTAAGGCAGTAAAACTTAATTTACTAAAACCATTCTTTCACTTAAAGTAAGTTGTATGAAATTAAACCTGGTATTGGTAGCTGCGGCTTCCTCCCTTTTATTATTCTCCTGTGTCAGCAGTAAGAAATTCAAAACTGCACAGGCAGAAATACAAACCCTGCAATCCAAGCAAACGCAGTTGCAGGGCGACCTGAACAATTGTAATGATGTGAAAGCAGAGCTGGGCCGGCAAAAAGCAACATTGGAAGGCGATAATGCGAGCCTTAATAACAAGATCAGCGACCTGAACAAGCAAATTGATTTCCTGAAAGCGAATAATACATCTGCGCTGAAGCAGCTTGAAGATCTTTCCGTGATATCCACTTCACAGGCGGAAAGTATCAGGAAATCCATGGAGAATATCGGGGCTAAAGATGCTTATATACAAACGCTGCAGCAGCAAATGGCGCATAAAGATTCATTGAATATGGCATTGGTGATGAACCTGAAAGGAGCTGTTGGCAATATGGATGATGAGGATATCAATATCAAAGTAGATAAAGGAGTGGTGTATATTGATATTTCTGACAAGCTGCTTTTCAAAAGCGGTAAATATGAAGTAACCAGCCAGGCAAAAACGGTATTAGGAAAAGTAGCAGCGGTATTAAAGAACCAGCCTGATATTGAATTTATGGTGGAAGGTCATACCGATAATGTACCGTATGTTGGCGGAGGTGTATTAGCAGATAACTGGGACCTGAGTGTAAAAAGGGCAACCACTATTGTAAAAATGCTGCAAAAGCAATATGGACTTGATCCGGCTAAGATGGCCGCAGCTGGTCGTGGTGAATATAAACCAGTTGCTGATAACAGTACGAAAGAAGGCAAAGCCGCCAACCGCAGAACAAGAATTGTGATCCTGCCGCAGCTTGACCAGTTCTTCAAACTGCTGGAACCAAACGGTAACGGCGGATAATTAAAATAGCAAGGAATAAAAGAACGTCATCGCTGTGTAGTGATGACGTTCTTTTATTTGTATTATCCATTTAGTCTTGCTTCTTCCAGGTCCAGCTCCCATTCACGGTCACGTATCAGCTCTTCACTGTATTCACCCTTGTGACGGACATAATTCAATTCTCTACGCCTGATATGGACCAGCTCTAACAGCATTTGCCGGTAATGAGGTAAAAAAGAGGCTTCTTCATCTTCTGCTGCATCTGTTTCGAGCTTTCGTTTGGTGATCTCTATCATTCTTTCGTAGCGGTCCCGCACCCGTTTATAGGTGTCATGATTTTGTGTCTCTTCCGGGTAATTGGTATCTAAATAAGAAAGCACTGATTCGGCCAGCCGGATCCGTAATGCCAATGCCTGTAATTTTTCAGATTCTTTTTCATTCTCTTCGATCTTTAAAATGCGGATCAAAGGCTTCAGGCTCAATCCCTGCAATACCAGCGTAAACAGTATTACGATAAATGTAATAAAGAGAATCAGGTTACGGTGCGGAAACGCTTCGTTACCCGATAAGGTCAATGGCACCGCCAGTGCAGAAGCAAGGGAAACAACACCCCGCATACCACTCCAGGCTACTAAGAAAACTGTTTTCCAGTTGAGGGGTCCTTCGTTGGTACGGATACTTTTAAATAACCATCTTGGAATATAAGCCCCGGGAAACACCCAGATAATGCGGATGACAATGGTGAGCAGGCTGATAATGACGGCATACAGAATAGCTTCGCCGGTAGAATAGTTACCCAAGCCATCCACAATAACCGGCAGTTGCAGACCAATCAGGATAAATACAAATCCATTCAGCAGGAATACCAGGGTATCCCAAAGCCCGTTAATGGATAAGCGGGATTCATACGTGAACATTTCATTGGAACGGAAAGAAAGAAACAGACCCCCGCTTACAACGGATAAGACGCCGGAGAAATGAAAATGTTCAGCGGCTACATACATGATATAGGGAGTGATGAGTGTAATAGCCGCATCAATGCTGGCCGTGGTAGGAAAGAAACGATGAATAAGATAAACGATATACGCAATAGCCACACCAATGGCAATACCCATGAATACCACGAGAGCAAAATTCTGCGCTGCTTCTCCCAAATGGAACTGGCCGGTGATGATGGCTGCCAGCGCAAAACGGAATACGATCAAACTGGATGCATCATTCACCAGGCTTTCGCCTTCTAAAATAGTAACCACCCGCTTGGGAACTTTTAATCCCTGTAATACCGAGGTGGCAGCAACAGCATCCGGGGGTGAAATGATACCGCCTAATAAAAACCCGTAGGCTAATGGAAAATCAGGAATGATCGCATTGGATACAAATGCTACTGCAGCTGAAGTAAAGATCACCAGCCCGAAAGCCAGCAGGCTGATAGGCCGTTTCATCTTCCAGAAATCACTCCAGGAAGTATTCCAGGCTGCTGCATACAGCAGTGGCGGCAAAAAGATGAGGAAAACAAGATCAGGGTGTAAACTAATAGACGGGATACCCGGTACTAAACTGATCAGCAACCCGCTGATGACTAAAAGTATCGGGTAAGAGATCTTCAGCTTTTCACTCAGCATCACGAGAAAAGCAATACCGAAAAACAAGGAAATGACGAGTAAGATATTATCCTGCAGCATAGACGTCTAAAATAGGACATTTATTGAACAGCTATTACAGGGATCTTGTTCGGGAGAAACCTGGTCCGAAGGAAACAATTCAGCGGTGCAAAGTTTTCAATAATTCCAGGTGGGGCTGCAGGCTCTTCAGCGTATTTTTTTGCAGGAACTGTTTCAGGTGTTTATAAAAATGACTATGGTCGTAATAGTTGTATAAAGAATAATGGAAATCACCGGGCGAACCGGCGAGATGAGCTGTGGCTTTACGGATCCGCATCACCTGCAAAGCCTGCTTACTACTGATACCTGTGCAGGTCTCAAAATAACGTTGCAGAGTACGGACTGATATTTTATACCGGGCTGCTAATTTTTCTAATGAAACGGTGAAGTCGTTTTGCCGAATACAACGCTCCATAATGGTACTAACAATATTGACCTGTTGTAAAGAGCCTTCGTGTTTATGCAACAAGCTGGTAAAATAATCCGATACAATAGTCATTCTTTCAGGAAAAGAACCAGCTTTTTTGATCTTATTAATGATGAACTGGTCCAGTAAATAACTGAGAGGGAAAATATAACCCTTATATTCTGAAAAATTGATCCTCTTTTCATAGAGCACTGGTGAAACACGGAACTTAATACCGAATAAATGATTGCCCGGTTTATGAAAACATTCAATGGCGTTATACCGGGGTAAAAAACAATCGGTCTTCATGCTGAATTTTTTGTCAGCCACCTGCATGATAAACGGGGTGCCGAGGTTGATGATGTACGTGTAGCCAATGTTTGGAAACTGTGCATCGGAGAAACCTTTTGGGTATTCTTTCCACAACGGATCGAATTTGGTTTCCCAAAAAAAATCAATGAAGTGGTTCAGCGCAGCAGGCGGCGATACCCGGTGATAATTTTTTTCGAAGTGGTCGGTATGAAAAAATTCAATATGCTGCATAAATAATAGCCCGGTATAAATGTAGTAGCTATGACCGTTAGCGGCATACTAAACTATATGTACGGTTAGCAGCAGGTACAGGGATAATAAAAAACCACTCCGGGGAGTGGTTTGAGTGGCTGAATCAATTACTTATTTCAATGTTCTCATATAATTTACGATTGCCCAGATGTCATTTGCATCAGGAATTTTCTTTTTATAGGCAGGCATATCCTTACGTCCTTCAAATGTCTTATAGAAAAGAGCTCCATCGGTTTGTGACTGGAAGGAGGCTTTTGTAAAATCTCCGCAATCCGTATCTAACTGGGAAGCTTTAGGACCATCACCTTTACCTTTTGTGCCATGGCAGGATTTACAATGCTGTCCATAAAGAGCTTTACCATCTGCAACAGATTCTGCATTTCCTTTCAACGGGTTGGCTTTGTTTTTGGCCGCATCAGGAACAGGCCATGGGTCCTGTGTGTTGTTTTTGGGCACAAAGGCCAGTAAACCGATAGCAAAAAGACCAGCTATCATAACAATTACATTCTTTTTCATTTTCATTGATTTTGCTTATTAAATAGATAGATTTATACTATGAGTTGGTTGCATGCGGCTGTTCTTTTCTTAAACGGAACAACTCATACACAATAACGATATAGTGACCCCACACCGCCAGCATTAAGATAATAAAAGTGATCAACATCCACAATGGAGGATGTGAGCTCCATAAGGCTCTTGGCTGATCTTCGATCTTATCTGATACAGGGACTCCCCATTGCTGAACAACAGCTGCTTCCAGGTTACCGTACGTTTCATTCTCATCCAGCCGGGCCAGCAGGGTAATATTTCCTTTTGCATCACCGGGCAGGGTATTAGCTATTTCTGCACTGCCCTCACCACTCTCATCGGTGGTTATTTCACCGATTTTCAGTGGATTGAAAGAACGCTTAACAAATATACCCAGCACTGCTTGCGGCACTGGTGTTTCTTCACCGGTAGCAAGGTCAACCAGTTTTACCTGCACAGAATACAGAGAATCTTCTTTTACCGGGGTGATGGTCAGTAATGCTCTTTTCACAGTTACCTCTCCTTCTGTGCTTTCCATTTTTTTAACAGGACCCAATACCGCTTTAAAATGAAGCATTCCTTCTGCATTTGTAGTCACCTGTTCCGGTTTTATAGTAAAAACAGCCAGGCCATTTCTGTCAGTAATAACAGAGCCTAGTTCCTGTTCTGCAGAATCAGTAACCTGGAAAACATTGACCTTAAGGCCATACATTTTCCGCATCTTTTTTTCAATCTTTGCCTTAACGGCTATCTTAAGATCAACTGATTTATCGGCTTTCTGAATACTAATCAGTTCAACGGAGGGAGATATCAGTTCTTCTTCAGCTGCAGCAGGTGCTTCTGCTGCTGGTTGTTGCGCAGTACTGTCAGCTTGCGCAACAGCAGGGGCGGCAGACAGTAAACACAAAATGACTCCTGCAAATAATAACAGTTGCCTGGTGAACCCCGGGCTGGCTATTTTAATTATTGCTTGTTTCATATAATATCTTTTTTGGCAGGTTGTACTTTGCTGATTTGTTGCTTAATGATGTTCGTGTTGTAACTGGTGTTGTTCATGCTGTGTATGTGTATCTTCTAAACCCGAAACCGGTACAACCGTTACAAATTTTGACATCACGGTAAAGAATAACAGGAAAGTAGCAATACCTGCAATGGTCAATGCCCATTCGGGCCAGGTGGCGGCATATTTTACATATTCTGCTCTTGTATCTTGCATCGGTAATAAAGTTGTTTCCAGTGTAGGGACAATGATGAGGTAACGTTTTACCCACATAGCTATGACCATAATGAAAGCTACTAAAGTAATGGGCCCCGGTTTGCGGGTGGCAGGAATAGCCACAATAGCAATCGGTAATATAATACCGGCGAAATTGGCAAAGAATGTCCACCAGCCATATTCGGCAGGGCTGAATAATTTATGGATCAGTTCGCTGTCCCATTTTTCTGAACCAAACCAATCGGTAAAATATTCTGAGAAGGTAAAGTAACCATAACCGGCCGCCAGTACCAGCATGATATACCCGAGGTATTTAAAATGCCGGTCAGTAAAGTAATAATCCAGTTTATACATTTTCCTGTAAAACCACATGGCCACGATCAGCAAACCACAACCGGAGTAGACAGCTCCCAAAACAAAGTAGGGTCCGAAGATAGTACTGTGCCAGCCTGGTCTCAATGTCATACCAAAGATCCAGGAAAGGATAGAGGCTACAACGATAGACAGCGGGATCATAATGATCGCCATCAGGTTTTGAGAGATCAATAAATGTCTTTTCTGGCTGGCAGCACCACGGTAGCCTAATGCCAGTATCTTATATAATTTTTGTTTCCATTTGGGGATATTCAGTTTGGCATCACGGTATACAGAGAAATCTTTAATGAGTGCGAGGTAAAGAAAGAGGACACTACCTGCAAAAAAAGTAACAACGGCCATCACATCCCAGGTAAGCGGGGATTGAATTCTTGGATAAATGAACAGGTGGTGCATCCTGTCGAATCGGCCCACACAGAGCAAAATAAAAATAGGTCCCACGATCACAGAGATCAGTGTCATGAACTGCGCAAGCCTTATAATGGGTTTACCCCAGGTCACTTTAGACAAGTGGAGTATACCGGCGATGATGGCGCCTGCATAACTGAGCCCGATAAAGAAGATAAAGTTCACGATGAACAGACCCCAAACCACATTGTCTCTCATTCCGGTTACACCATGCCCTTTGGCAATCTGCAGGTACAGGGCATACAACCCTGCCAGGATGCACAGGACATAAAAGACGGTCCAGCCCCATGCCCTTTTGCCATATGTTTCGATATTCTTACGTTGATAATCGAAAGCTTCCTGTTGATATGTATTGAGTTCCATAATTAATTATTCATTGAGAAAGTTGAGGAATGGGTTTTTTTATTCCTTTGCTTCAAGCAGATCCTTGTAATCTTTAAATCTTTCCTTAATGGCTGAATCAGCGTCCTGGTATCCTTTTTCCACTGGGAATGCCCTGTCTTTTGGTGGCAGGTAATAGACCCTAGGTTTGGTACCAAGCTCTTCCTGGTAGCGGTAAGCTGCCCTGTCTTTGATCAATTGGCTGAAGCTGACTGTTTCAAGACCATTGCTGACTGTATCTTCATTTTCATCTCCAAAATAGAATACGCCGTTAGGACAAGCTTCCACGCAAGGAGGGAGCAGGCCTTCCCGGGCACGATCAGGGCAGAAATCGCATTTCTCCACTGTACCCACTTTAGCAGGGATGCCTGTTTCGGGGTTAGAAGTCAAACTTCTTATATCAAAGGGCTGGTCGGGTTCATCCCAGTTAAATACACGGGTAGAGTAGGGACAGGCTGCCATACAGAATTTACAGCCAATACAACGTTCATTATCTATCAATACAAGACCATCCTGTCTTTTGAAAGTAGCGTCAACAGGACAAACCTTTACGCAAGGAGGGTTATCACAATGGAAACATTGTTTGGGGAACCAGTAAGGAGCAGCCTTTTCACTGTCCTGTAAAAGTTTTACAGTCAGCCATTCGGTTTCTTTCGGACGATAGTGCCATTTCTGACAGGCACTGACGCAGCTTCTTGCATTTTTGCAACTGGCAAGGTCCACCACCATCACAAATTTTTTACCGGCAATCCCTTCCCTGGCTTCCAGTTTGGAAACAATGGCCATATGTTCCTCATGTTTCAGGTAAGCAGAGTCGATCTCAACGATCTCTCCATTGGGTGATAAAAGTTTTACCTTATCCCCGGTAGTGGCCTTTTTGGAAGAGCAGGAACAAGCCAGGCTGCCACAGGCGGTGGCCGCTACTGTTGCAATAGCCGCAGTTTTGATAAAATCCCGGCGGCCTTTGTCATTTATTTCTTCTTGTTTCATGGTGCTTATTATTAATAAGGAGCATTAGGTATCAGCTGTTTTCTTTAGATGGATTTTTCATCCAGTCAAAAATTTGTTGATTTGTAGCCTTCTGTTTTTTAGTGAGTTCGTCCAGAACAGTTTTATCCACTTCCACCAGTTTGCCATCTGCTGTCAGCATTTTCACCATTTCGGCAGGGACTGTTTTTTTATCAGCTGAGATGAACAGGGATAAAAAGTCCCGGCGGGATTTGTTAGCTGGTTTCTTATTGTTTCCCATATATAACCGGTTTGTATTTAGATAATGTAAAAGACAATGCAACTTATTTATGAGTCGTTGACATTCTCATGACAGGAGTCAAGATTCTAAGTGAGATATGTCACAAATGCATTGATCTTGATTAGCATTAGTTCTTTGTGTGACTAAAGTCATATTTCAAACAGTCTCTTGTCATGAGACTGTCAACTGCGCCGGGATAGTTTTGACATTGCATTTTAACGATGAGTTTTTTCAGCATCAACATTTCAATAAGTTAAACTAGCTTTTTATGAAAAAGGTTTCAGCTATTCAAACGGTGGTTCTCTTTGTTTGTGGTGTGTTTCTCGCAACTACCGTTTTCCAGTGTACGAAATCAGGAGATATTGTAAAAGGTCTTGACAGGTCTTTTACAGGTTCTGCTGACTCCACTGTCTATGCTTCGTTTTATGAAAGCAACACCGTTAGTCCTTCAGATGTTACTCCCGACGTAAATGACATTATCAAATACCGGGGTGTTAAAACAGTGATCCATGAATATTGTGGTACATCTAACTGCCATGGTGGCCCTATTGCCCCCAAGTTTGATACCTACGCCGAGATCATGAAGTATGTGACTCCGGGTAATCCCCAGGCAAGTAAATTGTGGGAGTTCATTACCACGAATGATTTTGACAAGGCAATGCCTCCTGTTGCTTCTAACCATGAATTGAATACATCAGACAAAGGCCTTATTTATAACTGGATACTAAATGGTGCTAAAGAAAGACCTAACCTTGCTGATTTCAGGCCAGCAGCTATCAGGCTTATTGCAGATGGTTGCGGATCTGCCAATTGCCATAACCAGGCCACTGCTACCGGCGGATGGGCAAGAAAAGGACTACTTGGCCCGTTAACTACGGCCGATACAACAACCTTTACGTATATCAATCCCCTTACAGGTGCCGTTACCCTGTATTGCCAGGTTTCTAATAAAACATTATTAAACCAGGTGTGGGGTTCTTATAAAGACAGTGTAAAAAGGTTCTATGCTGATACACTGGCCAATGCCAGTTTCAGGCCCTGGAAGATATTAACAACCCCCCGTTCTTCACAAAGTACAAGAGGCCCGTTACAAAGCTATGATGATATCCTGATGGATATTATGTATCCAAAAAGCGTAAGAAGTGTCTCCAGTGTGGTATATACAGATCCGGTAACGCTTACCCAATATTATGTAAGAGGTAACCCGTTGCTCGGTAACAGTTCCATGGTGTCAAGAGTTGATTCCACCCTTTTACTGGCTGTTCCTTTCACAGGAGTTTTTGCCACCAGTCACCAGGGTGATATGGCGTATGGCGATGGTGGACTGAAACCGCATGAAGTGGCGCTGATCAAAGCCTGGTATTTTGCTGATCCTAATGTACCGGATGTATGGAAATATGGTATCAGCAATGCCGGTATTTTCAAATACAGGAAAACAGGAAACATCATCAGACGCTAACCCAATCAATCATTACAAAAACTACAGGTTTATGAAAACAAAAATATTAATAACAGCAATGATGACCACGATGATCGTTTATGCGCTGTCATCCTGTTACCAGAATAAAGAAGATATTATCGCTTTACCAAGGGTATCCTTCAGAAGTGAGGTAGCTCCTATCATCACAGCAGGACCCTGCGGTTGTCATAATAATGGTATAGCCACAAGGGCAGTACAGTTCTCTCATTTTGATACCGTTTTTTATGATGCGATTTTATCCCGTGTCTCTGTATTCAAAGCATGGGTGGAAGGTGGTACACACCCCGGTGGAGGTGCTATTGATTTTGCTCCGAATGAAAAGAATATTATTAAGCAATGGATTGACCAGGGAGATCCTTATGATGATGGTGCTGGTTGTACTGTAAGTGGTAACCTGCGTTATACAGTAGATATTTTACCAATCTATAATACCAGCTGTAAAGGATCTACCTGCCATGGTGGTATCGCAGTTGCATTGGATTATAATAAAATGGTAGCCGAAAAAACTGTTCTTACAACTATTATGAACAGTGGCGGCAGCCAGGGACACCCCGGTGGCGCATTAAGTCTTACCACTTGCACCATTAATAAATTTAAAGAGTGGATCAACCAGGGACAACCCCAGTAATTATTATCATTAAGAAAAAGATTGTTTTAAAAATAAAACAGGTTTTATGAAAAAAATATTTTCGCTTCTCGTTTTAGGATTGGGTTGCTGGGCAACTACCACTGCACAGGATACCCCTGAAGCTACAGAAGCTCCTAAACAAAAATTTACCCGGGCCACTTTCAACTCTACCCGGATCATTAATATGCAGAGTACGGAGATCGTAAGTAAAGGAAGCCTCCAGTTCTTAATATCTCACCATTTTAGTCCCTTGTGGCCCGAAGGCGGTTCCACCCAGGATAATATGGCTGGTTTACTGGGTTTAAACTCCGGCCTTGCGTATACATACCTGTCATTTGATTACTCTCCCACTTCTTTCATGAACCTGGGACTGGCTGCTGCCGGCAGGTCACGTTATGAAGGTTGGGCCAAGTTTAAAATTTTGCGCCAGCAAACAGGAGCTAAAAATATTCCTGTATCAGTAGGCTGGTATTCCATGTTCAACGTAAATGCTGCCAAAGATGCTTCAGTTTCTCTCGGATGGAATAAGTATTCTTTCATGCACCAGTTATTGGTGGCCCGTAAGTTCTCTGATAAATTTTCCCTGCAGTTAATGCCAACACTGGTCTACTTTAACGTGGTTCCTTATGGCATCAACAATAGTAATTCGGTTTTTTCTATGGGCCTGGGCGGAAAATACAAACTGACTGCTAACAAGAACATTACTTTCGAGTATGCCCGCCAGTTCAATATGTATGAGAACCTGCTGGATAAAAACGGTAATATCGTTAATTACAAACCCGACCTGCTGTCTGTAGGTATGGAATTCAATACCGGTGGTCACCTGTTCCAGTTCTATATCGGCAACACAACGAATTCTTCTAATATCGATCAGCTGGCACGGAACAGCAGTAAACTTGATTTTCATAACCTCGCCTTTGGCTTTACTATTAACAGAAGCCTGAGCCTGAAAAAATAGTGGTATAGTTTTAATGGTTAATAAGAAAGGCGGTACAATTTGTACCGCCTTTACTTGTATAGTTGTTTTACGGATCATTTTATCTCTTCAAACATGCCAGTTTGTTTGTTCTTCCGCACATTATCCCAATTAAAATAACGGCCATTCATGGCTACATATACCCCCGGAGATAATGTTTGTGCAAAAGCCAATGCACTGCCCAGGTTAAATAAGCCATCCGAGCTTCCGAATTTAATAGGTATCATCGCCCCTGTCAGTATGATCGTTTTATCTTTTACTTTTTCTGCTAATAATTTTGCTGTCATCGCCATTGTATCCGTGCCATGGGTGATAACGATCTTTTCTTCGTCACACTGATTGCATTGGTAAGCGATCAGCTCACGGTCCTCATCAGTCATTTCCAGGCTGTCGATCATCATCAGCGTCCTGATCTCTACCGGAACTTTACTGCGTCCCATTTCCAGCAGGTCATGCATATGGGTGTCATTGAAATAAAGCTGACCAGTAATTTCATTGTATTCTTTGTCAAAAGTGCCACCGGTGATGAAGATGCGGATAGCCATGGGATTGTTTTGGCGTGAAGATAAATAATCAATTTTTGCCGAATGTATTCCCGAAATTGAAGCTATCCATCAAATGAGCAGAAAGAGTAGAGAAAACAAAAAAACCTGCTAATATGTTTTGCAGGTGTTAATAAAATCTTACTTTAGCATGCCTTTAAAAGAAAAAAGGCCCTTCCGTAGAAACGGACTGACCTCTAACGATTGCTTGCCATATGAAAATCTTAATAAAGTAGTATCTCTTTTGCTGCTTTTGGACCTCTGACGACTTGCTATTTTCTTCTAACGATTGCCTTGCTTTATGAAGCCCTTCAGCTTTGTACAACAAAATTAATGGCTGTAAACAGCCTATTCAAGCCAAGATGAGACGGGTTTCATGATGTCTAAAACCGGTATTTTTTTTAAAAACCCTTACTGGTACTGTATTTCAGGATAAATTTGCAATGATGCCCAACCGTCCCACGGATATATTATTTCAGTTAGTAAAATCATTGGAAAAGGCAGAAAAACGCCATTTCAAGCTCTATATCACCCGCAGTTCGGCCCGGGAAGACCTTAAAATCGTCAAACTTTTCGATGCTTTAGACAAGTTGAAGGAATATGATGAAAAATCGTTATTTAAAAAACTATCCGGTATTCAGAAGCCGCAGCTGGCGAATTTAAAAAGCCATTTATATAAAGAGATATTGGCAAGCCTCCGCCTGCTAAAAAGTGCCGATAGCCTGGACCTGCAGTTAAATGAGCAATTTGACTATGCACATATCCTGTATAAAAAGGGACTGTTTATGCAAAGCCTGCGTATACTGGACAGGGTAAAAGATATTGCCAGGAATAACCAGAAATATAATTTTCTTACCCAGGTCATTTCATTAGAAAAAAGGATCGAAGGATTACATATTACCCGTAGTATGCACGACCGGGTAGAACGGCTTGCTGTTGAAGCCAACGACGTAAGCCGTCATATTGATGTGGTATCAAGATTGAGCAACCTTTCTCTCTTACTGTTCAGTTGGTTCACACAGCATGGCCACGCAAGAAATAAAAGGGATGAGGCGGGTGTAAAAAAATTCATGCAGGAGCATTTACCTGCTGATGCACACCTGGCAACAGGGTTCTATGAAAAGATGTATTTATACCAGAGCTATTGCTGGTATGCATTTATCCGCCAGGATTTTTTACAATATTATCGCTATGCACAAAAATGGATCGACCTGTTTGATGCCAATCCACTGATGATAAGAGTGGAAACAAGCCATTATATCAAAGGACTCCATTACTTACTGAATGCACATTTTGATCTGCGTAATTACCGGGAGTTTGATAAAACGCTGAAAAAATTTGAGCAGTTTGCACAAACGAGCCGTGTGCAGGATCATGATAACTTTCGTACGCAGGCCTTTGTATATATTAATACCGGAAAGATCAACCAGCATTTTATGATGGGTACTTTCAAAGAAGGGCTGAAGATCGTACCGGATATTGAGGAAAAACTGGAAGAATATGATTTGTTCCTTGACCCTCACCGTATCATGGTCATGAATTATAAAATCGCTACCCTTTACTTTGGCAGTGGTGATTACAGTACCTGTATCGATTACCTGCAGGGGATTATCAATGAAACAGGCAACTTGCGTACGGACCTCCAATGTTATGCCCGCTTGCAACACCTGTTGGCGCATTATGAACTGGGTAATATGGAGCTGATGGAACCATTAAGCCGTTCAGTGTACCGCTTCTTTGCAAAAATGGAAAACCTGACGGTGGTGGAGCAGGAGATCTTTAAGTTCTTCCGTAAGTCACTGGCCGTATCTAACAGGGAAATAAAACCGGAACTGGAAAAATTCCTCGGTAAGATCAAACACCTGGAGAAGAACCGCTTTGAAACAAGAGCTTTTGCTTACCTGGATATTATTTCCTGGCTGGAAAGTAAAGTCTATAATAAATCCATGAGTAAGGTGATCCATGAAAAATACATGGAGAGCAAACGAAAAAAATAATTTCCCCCTTTACCTGTGTATAAAAACTTCCGGTAAGCTTCAACTTCAAAAAATTATCATCTTCACAAACTGTAATTTCGCAGCATGCGTAACCCTTGTGTTGCCGCAGGGTTAAAATATTATTATGAGAGATTATCTAAGTGGATTGAACGAACGGCAGAAAGAGGCCGTATTACATACAGAAGGGCCGTTGATGATCGTGGCAGGTGCGGGTAGCGGGAAAACAAAAGTGCTCACCACCCGTATTGCCCACCTGATGGGGCTGGGCGTGGATGCATTCCGGATACTGGCGCTGACCTTTACCAATAAGGCGGCTAAGGAAATGAAGGAAAGAATTGAGCATATACTTGGCAACAGCGAAGCAAGAAACCTGTATATCGGGACTTTTCACAGTGTGTTTGCCAGGATATTGCGAAAAGAAGCACATCGCCTCGGCTACCCCAACAGTTTTACCATCTATGATACGGACGATGCCAAGAGTGTGGTGAAAACAGTGATCAATGAGCTGGACCTGGATGATAAACATTACAAACCCAATACTGTTTACAACAGGATCTCATCAGCAAAGAATGCACTGGTTGGCCCTGATGAATACAGAAATGATTATCATATCCAGCAGGAAGATATGCGGGCCAACCGTCCTGCTATTGCCACTATTTATGATGCTTATTATAAGCGTTGTTTCAAGAACGGGGCCATGGATTTTGATGACTTGCTTTACCAGATGTATCGTTTATTGAAAGAACACCCGGAAGCATTACTGAACTATCAATCCAAGTTCCGCTATATCCTGATCGATGAGTACCAGGATACCAACCCGGCCCAGTACGAGATCATGAAATTACTGGCTGCCCAGCATGAGAATATCTGCGTGGTGGGTGATGATGCACAGAGTATTTATAGTTTTCGTGGTGCCACCATCCAGAACATTTTGCAATTTCAAAAAGATTATGATGATGTGGCTGTCATAAAACTGGAACAAAATTACCGCAGCACACAAACCATCCTGAATGTTGCCAACGAAATAATTAAGAATAATAAAGGCCAGATACCAAAATCACTGTGGACAGATAACAGTACCGGTGAAAAGATCAAACTCATCCGTACCATGACGGATAATGAAGAAGGGAAATTTGTTGCCGATTCTATTCAGGAACAAAAACTCCGGAATCATTATGCCAACAAGGAATTTGCTATCCTTTACCGTACGAATGCACAAAGCCGGGCTTTTGAGGAAAGCTTGCGCCGCATGGGTATTGCCTATATTATTTATGGTGGTATCAGTTTCTACCAGCGCAAAGAGATCAAGGATTTTATCGGTTACCTCCGGATGGTGGTCAACCCCAATGATGAGGAAGCATTAAAGCGGATCATCAATTTCCCGGCAAG